>JBGSRE010000849.1:0-1741 GCA_041737755.1 Oligoflexus sp. | reverse complement strand
GGTTCCATCATGCCGAGCTATCCTTGGCTTTATGATTCTCTGGTGAACTCGGCTGAGCTCGGTCCAAAACTGAATGCGATGAAGACTCTGGGTGTGCCGTATGTAGAGAGTACCTTGAAAGACCCGGTGGCGGCTTATAATGAGCAGGCCAATCGTATCCGGGATAACCTTGCCAAGGATTCCATCAATGTCGATCCCCAGTCGGAAATTGTGGCCATGATTGCCTATTTGCAAAAGCTCGGTAAGGACTACCAAAAAGTTGAGCAGACGGAGGTGGCGCGATGAATACGAGTCTCATCAAAACAGTTCTTGCTGAATCGAATGTCGCATCGCTGCAGGTAGCAGCGCTGCTCCTCTTCATTTCATTTTTTATGGCGATAATGGTTTGGATCTATTGGCCTGGCTCAAAAACTTATTACGATAAGATTGCCAAAGACTTGCTGAAGGGGGAATAACGATGGCGGATAAAAAACAGAAGAATGTGATTCGACCGAATGTCGTCGATGGTATCGAAGAATACGATAATCCCTTGCCGCCTTGGTGGGTGGGTCTGTTCAACTTTACAATCCTATTTGGTTTGGGCTATTTGCTGTGGTTTCATGTGCTGGATAAACCGGGATTGGAAGACGAGTTGGCTCAGGAACAGAAAGCCTACCAGCAACTCGCTGCAGCAAAGCAGCAGCAGCAGGCGATGACAAACAATAATCCGGATGAGCTGGCGGCACGGCTGAAAGATCCCAAGCTTATAGAAGAGGGTAAAGGCATTTATGCGGCGAACTGTTCACCGTGTCATGGCCAAGGGGGAGAAGGCACCGTTGGACCTAATCTCACGGATAAATTTTGGGTCCATGGCGGCACGCCCGAACTTGTGTTAGCAACGATTACGGACGGCGTTCCGTCGATGGGCATGATCGCCTGGGGACCGATTTTAGGCCAGCAAAAAATTGAATCCGTTACGGGCTATGTCCTCAGTTTGCAGGGCACCAACCCACCCAATGGCAAAGCTGCCCAGGGCGATGAATACTAGAAAGATTAGCTATGACTCATACTCCTGATTCCCTGCGCGCTCCGACGGTCGACTCCAGTGGTCGTCGGCGCTGGCTCTATCCTGATCGTCGGTCCGGCCGTTTGAGCCGGAGGCGTGGTGTGCTGGCGACGGCCCTTGTCCTCTTTTACTTGCTGGCTCCATTCGTCACGATCCAGGGATTGCCACTGATTCGCTTTGATGGGATATCGGGCATAGTTTACTTCTTTGGTCAAAGCTTCCGATTTGCGGATGGCTCTTATTTGGTTTTTGTGCTCTTAGCTGGAGCCCTCACTTTGGGTTTCGTCACCAGTCTTTGGGGGCGGGTATGGTGTGGCTATGCCTGTCCTCAAACAGTATTCGTGGAATGGATCATTAGGCCTATAGAAGAATGGATAGAAGGGTCCGCATTGCATCGGAAGAGAATGGATGCAGGTCCTCTGACAATGGGATTAGTGGCTAAAAAGATCGTCAAGTACAGCCTCTTTATTCTGGTCATTTTAGTGATCAGTAACGCTTTTCTTGCTTATTTCATCGATCCCGTCCAGTTGTTGAATTGGGTCCAGCAATCCCCTCTTGATCATCCTTTGAGCTTTGGGTTTATGGTTCTGACGTTTGGGGCTTTGTTTTTTGATCTGGTTTGGTTTCGTGAACAATTCTGTTCTTTTCTTTGTCCCTATGCTCGTTTTCAATCGGTCATGATTAGCGTTGCGACGC
>JBGSRE010000794.1:0-4105 GCA_041737755.1 Oligoflexus sp. | reverse complement strand
TACTCTCTGTTGCACTTGCCGTCGGGTTTCCCCGCCTGGCCGTTAGCCAGCATTCTGCCCTGTGATGTCCGGACTTTCCTCGACCCAGGTTTGAGCCTGGACCGCGACAGTCTAACCTACGTAGTGCGATGGACTCGCCTATCGGAGCTCTTGGATAAGAGAAAAGGAGCGGCCTGTCAACCAGGATAAGGTGAGGCGGCGGGGGAGGCCTCTTTTCTAGGGAGGGTTCGCTGAGCAACTCTGATTTTTGATCAGTCCGCATAAATACTCATGGGATCGGTAGCAAGCGGGGCGAGAAAGCCGAAAACATACTGCCGAAGAGCTTTAGCTCTGCTTCCAAGGCACGAAAATTTATCATCTTTCCATTTTAATCTGAGATTTGTCTCAACCCTTTTCGTGGCTTGACGAAAACCTTGAGGTGGAAATGACTAAGGAAGGATTTAGCCTTGCACCGTATGGTTCTGTTCATCTTGATAAGCTTCACCTTCTTGGTAGGTTCCCATCGCGCTTGGGCCCAGGAGATGGAAGTCTATTCGCTCACAGATGAAAAATATGGTGTGGATCTGGCTCCCTATGTTTATGTCCATGAAGATAAATCGACGACCAAAGTTCTTAGCCAATTGACTCGACCGAATTCTAAACGCTTCAAGCTCAATAAAAAGAGATCGCTTGGATTCAGCTACAGTGCTTCAGCATTTTGGCTACGCTTTGCTATTTCCAATCCGACGGATGTGGACAAAAACATCGCCTTTAAAATCGACTATCCTTTGCTTGACGAAATAAGTTTATATGACGCTGGTAAGGAAGGATATGTGGAATCTGCTTCCGGTGACTCCGAGCCCTTTTCCAAACGCTGGCTGTCCTATCGAAATTTCGCGTTTCCTTCGGTCATAGCCGCTGGCGAGACCAAGATTTTTTATCTTCGGGCCAAGTCGAGCAGCACGGTGACAGTGCCGCTCCAGGTTTGGGATCAGGAGACTCTCAAGGATCATATCAACGATGAAGGTCCCGCTTTTGGTCTTTATTTTGGCTGTATGCTTGGTATTCTGCTCTATAACATCTTTATTTTTAGCTCGACGGGCAGCCGCTCCTATCTTGCCTACATCGGTTTTATCAGTGTCAGCATTCTATTTTATCTTTCCTGGACCGGTGTGGGTCCCATGTATCTTTGGGGTGAAAGCAACTGGTTAACCCAGAGAGCCTGGCCTATTTCGGGCGCCTTTCTAGCCTACTTCGCTCTCGGCTTCCAGTATCACTTTTTGGATTTGAAAAAGAACTTAGGGAGGCTTGCTCCCTACTTTCGCTACTACTGGCGATTTTGGGGAATTGTCGGACTTCTTAATATTTTTCTGCCCCTGGCTTTGGCCCATAAAATGGGCTTTGCGGCCGGGGCTATGGGGGCTTTAGTTTGTTACGGAATTGCGGTCTACCTGGCCTTCAAACGCAACCGTCAGGCGATTTTCTTTATCCTTGCCTGGACCGTTTTCCTGGGCTTTATAGGGGTCGGATCTCTGACCGTCCTTGGTGTGCTACCCTTACCTTTGGTGGTCGGAACCTTCGGCAGCCAAATCGGTTCGGCACTTGAAGCGATCCTACTTTCACTCGGTTTGGCAGACCGCATCAATATCATGAAGAAGAATGAGTTGCAGCAATCGCGGCACATTATTGAAGGTTTGCGCAAGATTCAGCTGCTCAAGGATCGCTTGGAAACGGTTTTGACTGCAACCAAGCAAATGTCCGAACATCTGATCAAATCGCACGCCTTGGAAGCCGCCAGTCAGCACATTGAAAAAGAATTGAATCATCTGAATCCCCGCCATGTCTGGTTTTTGGAGCTGGATGAGAAGACCGGCCAGGTAGAGCGTCTGATTCTGAGCGAAGAGTTGGGCGATGTCGAAGTGTGGCAGATGGGATGGCTGGATGTTAAAGTGTGTCAACGGAATCAGAGAGAAATCGTGATCCCCGTTACCTATAAACAGGAAAGTTTTGGAGTCTTCTGTATTGGAGTGCGCGATGAAAACACCGCCCTACCGATTGAAGATGTTTGGTTCCTTGAAACCATGATGCAGTCCCTCGCCCTATCCCTGCAAAACATTGACTATCAAAATAATTTGAAGGACATGGTCGAAGCCCGGACCTCAGAATTGAATAAGGCTTTGGGATCACTGACCGAAAGGCAAAGAAAGATCGACGATGTGCTCAACAACATCGAACAGGGTATCTTTACCTTTGATCAAAATTTCCGCTTAGGCGAAGAATACTCGCAGCATCTTTTGGAGATCTTCAAGATTCAAACTGCGGAAATGCAGCAGCTGACGATCAATGACCTGCTCTTTAAGAATACTGCCATGAGTCTTGACAAGCAAAACACTGTGATCGAATCCTTAAAATCGAGTGTCGATGTTGAGGCGTTTCTATGGGATGCTAACACGCATCATTTGCCTCATCAGATTGTCAAGCTCTATCCCCAAGGTCCGCGCACGATAGAATTGGAATGGAAGCCTTTAGTTGGCAGTGATGAACGGGTCGATCAGGTGATGGTCGTGGCCAAGGATGTTACCGAGCGTTTGAGCCTGCAGAAGCGCTTGGATGAAGAAGAAGTTCAAAAGAAGCGTTTTATCGTGATTTTGACTCGCATGGTTTCCATCGACAAGAATATGCTGGATGGATTTTTCGCCGAGGTACAGAAAGATATTAGTCAAGTTAAGGACGAACTCCGCGGGCATTTCAATGATACCCTAGTGTTTCGGATGCTGCATACGATGAAGGGCTTGAGTCGATCCTTGAAGTTTGATGAACTGTCTGCCATCATTCACGAGTGCGAAGGTTTTATTGTCGAACCGGGACTGAATATTCAACAACGACTGGTCAATTTTGAACCCAAGTTTTTAGAATTGGAACTTATCTTCGCCGAATATATGAAAGTCTATGATCAAGTCTTTGGTATGCAGGTGACGGACTTGCATAATTGGAATCTCATGCAGTTCATGGCCCAGATGCTGCCTGAACGTCTGGATGCGATTCGCGAGCAAAATTATCCGATCGGCGCCATCAGCTGCAACGATCGCGTCATGAACTGGAATATTGAAATCGTCAGCGATCTGCGCGAAATTTTGATGCATCTCTTTAACAACAGTTTAGACCATGGATTCCTGCTGCCCTTTGGTCATCAGTTGGTGAAAAAGCCGATCCAGATCGAAGTTTTGGCGCATATTGTCGGCGATGAAGTCGAAATTGTCCTCGAAGACTACGGTGCAGGAATCGATGTACAAAAGCTTATAGCCAAAGCCAAAGCGAGGCGCATTGAATTTGACCCAAATAATCCCAACGACCTCGTGTTCCATGACGGTCTGTCCACGGCTCAAAAAGCCACGATGACCAGTGGTCGTGGTGTGGGCTTGGCTGCCGTTCGAGGTCGTGTTCTGGATCTGGGTGGCACGATTCAGTTTCGCACGGCGGATCACATCGGCACTAAGTTTGTCATCCTCGTGCCTAAAGCCATCGCCATGGTGGATCAGGATGGTCTAATAAAGGCCAGTTGAAGATTGGGGGGCGATCCGGCTCTGTCTATTTCTCTCACAAGTTATCCTGAACATGGCCAGGCTGTCGCGTCGGGCTGCGATCTCCATGCTCTCTAAAATCCGTATGACCCGCTTTTCATTCGCGGGAATAATCACGGCAACTTTCCTTTCTTGGTTTTGCCTAACAGGCCTCCAATCAAGCACCAGCCGGCCACAAGGTGAAAGGACATCTAAGTCCTCTTCATGTCTTTTGAATGACTTCCAGTGAAAATGGAACAGTCTCGGTGCCAAGACCCCGGCAAGGCTCTTGCGCTAATGGGGATTTTTGAGGTCGGCTGTCATTTTACTGTCATTGCATGAATTGACTTAGTCTTAAACTATTTGTCGTACGTGCTAGCATGGCAATACTACTTTATCCGTCAAACCAACTCAGAGCAGGAAATTATGGCAAAACGCGGAACTGCATCAAAGAAAATGAAGAATATCAAAGCACAACCAAAATCTTCCACTAGCATTACCTTGATGTCAGTCTCCGAAGAACGGGAAAAGCATTATACCGGCAGAACAAAAGAAGGACTCAAGAT
>JBGSRE010000786.1:0-6306 GCA_041737755.1 Oligoflexus sp. | reverse complement strand
CATCCTGACTTCCTCACATAAAGAGCTTAGGTAAATTCAAGATCTTTGGCAGCTGGCAATGCCCTCATCGATGTTATCCAGGACGTTCTTCATCCTCTGTCGGCTTTGTTTAATGATGATGGATTGTCGAAAGGACAGAATCATAGCCAAAGCCAGGACCTACCTGACTTATAAATTCCCACTTAAAGAGAGCAATGGCACCACGACTGAAGTTTGCGCCATTTCAATCGACATCACAGTGCGCAAATTCTTTGAGCATTTGGCTATTGAAGAAAAATTGAAGGCTGAGGAGGCCAGCCAGGTTAAATCTAATTTTTTAGCGAACATGAGCCATGAAATTCGCACACCACTGACAGTTATTCGAGGTTATGCCGAAATTATAGCGAGAAAAAATGCTGAACTCAAGGGACCAATCGCCCAATGGATAAGTAGTATCGTTCGCTCCAGTCAACAGCTCGAGTTGATCATCAATGATATCCTCAATCTCGCCAAGGTCGAGGCGGGGAAAATTGATATTGAACTTTGCCCCGTTGACATTCTGCAACTTGTTAACGATCTTAAAATCAATTTCTCGTTAAAGGCAGAGGAAAAAAATATCCTCCTGCGCTTCCAGATCAAGAATAGCATTCCATCTCATATTGAAACCGATCCGCTCCGGCTGAAGCAAATCCTCGCCAATCTCATCAGCAATGCCATTAAATTTACCGAAAATGGCTGCGTTGATGTCATCCTGGAAGCAAAACCTTCGTCTCTTCATCAGCAGGTCCTGATCTTTTCCATTCAAGACACTGGTATAGGAATGAGTCAGGAACAGCAAGAAAAACTCTTTCAACCCTTCTCCCAAGCAGATAGCTCCATTACCAGACGATTTGGAGGCACAGGCCTGGGTCTAGTTCTTTCGAAACGCTTGGCCCAACTCCTTGGTGGTGACGTCTTCATTCAAAGCAGTGCGCCTCAAACCGGGACTGTCATTGTCACCCATATTCATCCGGGAAGACTCGAAAATTGCACATGGATATCAGACATTCCTGCCAACGATATCGCCAGGGGGACAGAAGCCATTGAATCGCAGGATGAATGTCTTCTGCTCCAACTCAGAATTCTGATTGTGGAAGATGCCCCAGATATTCAGGCCCTACTGAAACATCTCCTTCACCAGCAAGGCGCCCAGGTGGAAATGGCCAATCACGGACTAGAAGCGCTGAGTCTGCTGGAAGCTCAAAGTTTCGATCTCATCGTCATGGATATCCAGATGCCCGTAATGGATGGCATCCAGGCCACCAGAATACTCCGCGCGCAGGGCTATGGGGGCCCCATTATGGCCATCACGGCTCATGCCCTTCAAGGCGAGCGGGAGAAGTGCATGCAGGCTGGTTTCGATGATTACTTGATCAAACCACTTCATGTTCCGCAGGTCCTTTCCACTATGCAAAGACTAGCAAAGAAGGGAAAAGATAATCGTGTCCAGAACAATTGAACAGCGCCTCGATCGATTGGAATCCTTGGAAGCCATTCGGAGACTCAAGCATCAATACTGCGCATACTGCGATGATCAGTACAATGCCGATAAACTCAAAAATCTTTTCTGGGACGATGCTATCTGGGACGCAGGACCGCAATTTGGTCAGTTCATTGGCCCCGAAGCCATTGCCAGCTTCTTCACCAATGTCTCGGCATCGATTGTTTGGGCTAGGCACTTTGTATTCAATGAATTAATTGATCTGGATGAAGACTGCGACTCAGCTCAGGGAAAGTTTCAAATCCTCGAGCCCTGCACCTTTCGGACAACCAAAGCAGACCAAGCCGCATGGCTGATAGGCAGCTATACAGAAAGCTATCGGCGGCGGGAGGGTCTTTGGAAATTTCAGAGTTTAAAAGCAGATATCGCCTTTATTTCACCCTATGAAAAGGGTTGGGCCAAGGCCAAAAATCTAGATTGAGTGGCTCGCCAAGGATTTAAGATAAAAACCCCCTCGCATTGAGCAATGGCGTTCGGCAAAGGGTCTAAGCAAAATGGGCTGAGGCTGTAGGAATTTCGAACCCCATCAGCGCTTTTAGCTATTGATCGATATCTCGGTTAAATTGCCGCAATCTTCTGAATTCCCCCGCCCCGAATCATTCTTTTATCAAGCCAGAACATATGAGTCATAGCTTGAGAGACGGGCAGAGCTAAACTCCCTTGCTGTGCGATTCCCCGATCAACGAGCGGGAGCCAGTCTGAAGAGTTGGGCTTGTATGATTCGGCTTTGGTCACACTTTGTGAATATGAACCTGTCCCCGTTTTTGCCGATACCTTTGCTGTAAAGTGTAAGACACTGGCCAGAGTTCCTCTCCTGAATGGCGTAACTACCATCGGGGGTCTTCAGGAATTCAAACTTGCCATGGCTATCGCTCTGTGAGCAGTGAACTTGAATGGCGAAGGATTGGGAACTACCTTGGCCACGATTTGGATCATTGACCAGACATTTATCGGAGTATTCCGACACCAGTGTGAAAGTACCGGCGCTTGAGCTCACAAATTTCCAGTAGTTGTTGCTCCATTCGTTATTCTGGGGTGGACAGTCCCATTGATGGATAGGATCACGTTCCGAAAGACCGTCAGTCCCAAGCTTGGTGACTTTTAGATTCACACAGCGATTGGAAAGCATGGACTTGATCATGTAAGAGCCGGAAGTAAGCGCAGTATCCACTTGCGGTTGCCGGGACGAAGGCGAGATTCGGAACCGCTGCGAGTCGCTCGAGTAGCTTTGATCACAGCTTGTGAAAGCAAAGAATTCGCCGTTATTATAGCCACCCTGCTGGGTCGTAAGAGTCAGACAGAGCCCGGTATTGACCTCCCTCAGAGCGTACTTGTCGCCATTGATTTTCTGAAAGCTGAATTTGCCGTTTCGTTCCGCAGCAGAACAATCGAACTGCAGGGCTAGATTTTCCCGGTCAGAAGGATTGCGATAAGGGTCAGCCACAAGGCATTTGCTCGAATAGTCGGAGCGCAGAGTATAGTAGCCGTCGCTCGTGGATTTAACAGTCCAATAGTTGTTCGTCCATTCATTGTTCTGCTGCGGACAGTCCCACTGATGAACGTTATCGCGGTCGCTATAACCATTGGTGTAGAGCTGGGTAACCTTCAGGTTCAAACATTTACCAGAACGATCAACCTTGAACATATAGGAAATTTGCTGAACAGGCGATCCTTCGGGCGGCCTTGGACTTGGAGTTTCACCATTCGGCTTATAGCGATTTCCTGTATAAAAATCGACCGGGTCCTGCCTTCTTTCCGCGTGGCTTATAGCGATGCGACAAGCGTTTTGCAGAAGCGGTGAATTCACATCCGAAGTCAGACTTTTGACAAAAGAAGTCCAGGCTTCGCTATCTTTTGGAATCAGAATGGCTTCCTTGGACAATAGATTATCGTTTTGTGAGAAAGATTCACCGCGCAGGATTGCTTCTTTCGCTACACTCTTGTAGCAGCGATTGTATTCCTTTTGCAGAGCAGCCTTGATCGCCGCTTCGTACTGCAGGGAGCATTCCAAAGAAGTGTTGAGAATTGTTGTCTCAAAACCGGCCGTATAACCGAGGCGACTGCAGAAGTTTATAAGATTTTCGCCGCGAGTCACGTTGATGTCCGGTACGGACCATTCGTTGGCCTCCCCCTCACCCAGCGGAAAAATCAGCTCATCGCAGCTTGGCTTCAAAGTCTTTGCAAAGTTGAAACCGAGCTGACGGCCGTTCGAGTAGGCCTTCTGGCACTGGGTCTTTTCTGCTTCATTGGTGCCAAACGTCTGGTCCAAATCAGCTTTAGGAATCTGGTAGTATTCGGTTGGAATCTCCAGCTTAAAGTTCGGCTCCAAGTCCTGGGCCTGGCTCTTTCCGGAACCGAAGCTCCCGATAACGGCCCATACTAAAGCTGCTTGAGTTACTGAATGGCGAAGCATTTGTTGTGATCCTATGTCTGTCTAAGGTGGCCTAAAAAACGTCACGACGGAACAAAGTTCTCGGCATCAGCCATGGACACGAAGAAAAGTAGGATATTGCACCCTTAAGCAGCAATGGCCTTCATTGCCTTGGACTGCACATAAAGTCAGAATGGAATTATCCTTGATTTCAGCTAGATACCCTGCTTGCCAGCAGGTAAATATTTCAACCGCAGCTCCTTAGACTCTGTTCCTAATATATTGGAAGGGATCGATACTCTGATAGGACTGACGCAATTTTTCCGTCAGGAAAAGTGAAAGATCCCGACGGAAATTGAATTGCTCGATAGTCCGATTGAGCTCCTTAACGCCTGCGTTGGTCAGCGATGAGTCTTCAAGATCCAATCGGTTCAACGAGCTAGCGTCCACGTTGATACTTAAATCGGAAAGATTCAAACTTCCAGAGATCGCGCCTTCAGAATAGTACGGGGTTTCGACCTCCAGTTGACCAACGAGAGGGAGATCAACTTCGGCCTTCAAAGCCCCACTCGCCACAAAAGACACGTTTTTGAATTGAATTGTCGTTTGGTCAGCTGATATTGCATCGACCTGCAAGAAACGTCCAATCACAGTGCTTTCCGTGATATTCATATCAAGTGGAATAGTGCCCAGGAAGGATCGAGCCTTGACTTGGTATTCACCGTTGTAAACGTCTTCAAGGTAAAGCTCGGTTTGCTCAAACATCGTGCGAACCTTGTCGGCTGAGAAAAAACCTTTTTGCAGGAGGGCCGACCGAATTCCGTCGCGACACCCCATAAGCCCGTCCCCCTCACTAATCCGATAGGCATAGTCCTCCCAGCTTTCTTCGCGGTAGGCCGCATCTGTCGTCTTACCATTCCTAAGTTCGATCGGCTTGGCACGAGGGGATGATAGAGTAAAACGCTCACACACCTGAAAGTTGGCGAGATATATGCCACGGGCTATTTCGGAAGCCTGGTCGATACATCCTGCAACCTGCTGGGAACGCGAGGTAATATTAACATTCGGACCCGATGTGATCAGGATAGAGTCGCAATCCTGAGCAAAGCCGGATGAGCAGTAACTGACAAGGTAGACTACAAGTGACAGGTAAAACTTATAATTCATGTGAAACTTCCATAGATGAGCAAAATCTGCTCTTGGGCGACGATTGTGAATTCTCCATGTCGGGCTCGTAGGCCTTGCGACGAGCCGATCGTTCGATATCTATGAGTTACTTGGCTCTTTGATATTGCAGCTTAGTCCTGAATTTTTTGACAATAGTCTTTTTAAAGATGATAGTTGCAGAGGAGGGTTCTGGGGACAATTCTCCAGCTGAATTCAGCGATGGCACCTTAAACAAGCCGGCCCCCTATAATCCCGGATCGGACGCTCCTACTGCCCGATTCGTCTGATCCGCTGACCCTATCCTCGACATAATATCTTTCAAATCCCGGTGGCGACGCCACCAATAGACCAATACACTTGTTCTTTGGCATCAAGAGTGCTGATTCGGATGGAATAACGATCAAGGCGTCTACGCGAAATACTCACGCAGTTTGCTGAAACCTCCGGCCCGACACTGCAGTCGATGCTGAGAAGGGTGGCAAGATAGTCTCTATACTTCTTCTTCGTAGATTCCGAGGACTCGAGATATTTTCGCGTGAAAGGCGTTTGAGCCGAATTCTGTAAGGATGCAAAATACTGGTTAATTGCTTCAGCGAAATTTGTTCGGGTCCAGTCCCTTCCGCTCAAAGCCTTATTCAAAGCCGCTGGCGTCAAATCATAAACTTTGTTGTATTGTTCCGCCAAAGACGATATCTCAGCATCGAAAAGCCCATTGAGGGTTTCGTTTACTTTGCTGACATCCACGTCCCGCCCTTGATCGGAAGCCGCGCGAGAAATGGCTTCTATATAAGCCAATGCCGTTGGGTTTGTCTGCAGATCAGGGCGAGATACGGCTTGCTCTATGGCATTCTTAAGGCGAGGCAGAATCTTGGTGTGGATAAACATTCCGCATTGACGAGTGACGAGCTCTGTATCCTCAACATTGACCTCATTGATCCAACCGGCTTCTTTGTACCTTTGCTGGGTCGAAAGATCTGCTGCCGCGGGGCAGACGCTTCTCGCAAGGGTCGAAAACGGAAAGGTGCGGAAGTTTTCGCCGCGGTTCTCTCCAGCATCGACTAAATCCTTATAAGTCTTGTCAGCAAGGGAGATTCTTAACGACGGCATGTCCGCGCGAAAAGTCTGCAGGTAGCGGGACTGACAATTGATGTCAATAATGTTTTGCAGGAAGCTGGGGATTTTGATGTCATTGAAGAGCGGAAGTCCGCAGTAGAGAAAAGGACCGCCGATGAACTCGCCGAACAGTTCG
>JBGSRE010000782.1:0-7743 GCA_041737755.1 Oligoflexus sp. | reverse complement strand
ATCCACAAAATCGGTAAAATCAGCGAGGCTTCGGCACATAGAGGTGACCAACGCTTCCGGATCAGGCTGGTGGTCTAGCAAAAATTCTCGTATTGATTCATGATATCGGCGGAAATTTCTTAGCAAAAGCTCCATATAAATCTCTTCCTTGGTGTGGAAGTAGAGATAGAGCGTACCCTTGGCGATTCCCACTTCCTTAGCTATCTGCGCCGCTGTATGCAAACAACGATCGCGCTTATAGAGCCGCAAGGTCGTGTTCAGTATCATCTGATACTTGCGCTCTTTATCTTCGTTGCTCAACGCTCGGTTATCCATAAGTCCCTTAATGAACATTATTCAGTAGTTTTAGTAACCCAAAAAAATCTGCATTCTACCGTATTCATTATACTAATTAAATTTGTGTTTGACAACTCCTACGGGTTGCCCTATTCCTCGCTGACCAACGGTCAGTACATTGTGAAGCCTCATTGATACCGAGTAGGGACAGGCTTTGAATGATCAATCACTTAGGGAGAACCAAAATGTCGATGTTCGAGGGAGCCTGTCTTCCCCAGTATGAAACCAAGCCGGAGCAGCGTCAGCAAAGACTGACGAACTATCGAGAAAAATTTCAGTTTGACCAAACAGTGGTCAATAATGTGCCCATATCGGCCACCGTGCCGGAAGAAGCCAAAGCCGGTCCTGGCTGGAGCTTAAAAATTGTAGCGACCGCTTATAAGCTGCGCCGTAATTGGGAAAAGATTCTGGGCGAGCTGGGTTATGTGTTTGAGCAAAAGCTCGAAGAAAAATCGGTGGCAGAAATTGCCGATTTGCTCCTTAAGAAAGACTTGCTTGGTATTCTCGCCTATGCGGATCCAGATTTGGGCATCGCCAAAGACCAAAAGCGTCCCAAATCCTTCACCGAATATTTTCAGTTGTTCAGACACTTCAAAGTGCCAGAAGCTGCCAAGCAGCTGCTCAATGACAGCGACTTCGCCGACTATTTTGTGGGGGGACTGAATCCTCTTATGATTCGAAGCTTGCGCGAAATTCCTGCTAAGCTGGCTTTCGATCAAAGCTTTTTTTCCACCCATCCAGCTTTTGCTGAGGATAGTCTCGAGGCCGCGCTGAGCGAAGGTCGGCTCTTTATTGTTGACTATGAAGTTCTTTCGGCCTTAGAGCCAGGTGAACATCCCGATCAAAAGAAGTATGTCTATGCGCCGATCGTCATTCTCGGTTTGCCGCGTGGTCAAGGCAACCTTGAGGTGCTCGGTATTCAAACCGGTCAGGAAAAGGCCCAGTATCCGATGGTTTCACCCGGCGCTGGCCCATGGGATTGGCTGGTGGCAAAGACTCTCGTGAAGACCGCGGATATCAACTATCATGAAGTCGCAAGTCATCTCGTACTGACTCACCTCGTCATCGATCCGATCGTGGTTTCGACTTATAGGCAGCTTTCGGACGCTCATCCACTGCATCAATTGCTCGTGCCGCACTTTGAGGGGACTATCCCGATCAATGCTTTAGCGGTTCGGCGATTGATCAATAAAGATGGAAAAGTTGAGCAATTGCTGACGGCCGAAATCAATTCTGCATATAAAGTGATCGAAATTGTTCGGAACAACTTCCATTTCCGCAATAGCTTTTTAAGCGATGATATCCAAAGACGTGGCGTAGGGGTGGAAAGCCTTCTGAAAAATTATCCTTACCGTGATGATGCGCTGCTTATATGGGGCGCGATTGAATCCTGGGTGAGTGATTACGTCCATACGTTCTATACCAGTGACGCGGATGTTCTTCAGGATACTGAACTCGCCCTTTGGACGACAGAGATTATGGCTCCAGATGGGGGACGCATTCAAGGCTTTGCGCCGAATGCTCGCATCACCAGCCGTCCGATGCTGATTGAAACTTTGACCATGATTATTTTCACAGCTTCGGCTCAACACGCGGCAGTCAACTTTCCACAAGGCCTTGCAGCCGCTGTGCCCTACCAGCCACTCGCCGGATACGCAGCAGCACCGACCAAACTGGGACTGACCGAAGCGGATGCGCTTGATTTCTTGCCTCCACTGGATCGGGCTATCAAACAGACTCATACTCTGACGCTTTTGGGAGATACCTACTATACACAGCTGGGAACCTATGCTTTAGGAACTTTTAATGACCAGCGCATCGTCCTCCCGCTTTTGAAATTTCAGGATCGCCTGCGCAAAATCGAAAGAGCAATCGATCGCCGAAATCTCAGCCGTCGCACCAGCTATAGCTACCTGAAACCATCGCGTATTCCACAAAGTATCAATATTTGAAAGGGGACATTATGTTCTACAATCGTCGCCATATTCTTGCTGCAACCGGTCTTTCTCTCGGCGGTCTTCTGTTGGGTTCCGGATTGAGCTTTGCCAGCACCGATCCAGAGCTGAGTGCTCTGATCAAAAGCATAATTCAGGAGCACTATCCTGAGGCCAAGCAACAAGAGGCGCTTGTCGATCAATTTGTAAAAGATTTGCTGCAGCAAAAGATCGACAATCTCGAGCCCAGTAACTTTCTGCAGCAAGCGGCTCGGAAGGCCGATAAAACCGACCTGGAGCGTTACGTTTTGGTCCAGTTCATGACCAGTCCCGGTTTTATCGCGATCCAGAAAAAATAGGCAACACGAGCTTCCTGGCAGAACTGACTTCGACTCGTCAGGCGGTCATGGGGCTCCTAGCATACACACCAAACATTTTAATCAGGAGACACGCATGCAAAGTTCTAAAAACTCTCGTTGGCTCGCACTCGTTCTAGCTCTGGCGCCGATGATGGCCCATGCTGAAACCCAAAATGGCTATCTGAAGAATCCGAGTAAGGATCAGCTCAAAGAAGAAGTCCTTTCCTTCACCGAGCTTGCCCGGGATTTGCATGCGGCGAATGAAGCAACGGATTCCACAGCCTGTGGCAAACTGGATATGGTCTGGGATCGCATTGAAGCCACCGCCCAAGAGCCAGACGCTCTTTATGCTCCTGAATCTGAATTTAAAGATGTGGTGACCTTTGGTAACGGTTCGGCCTTACGATTTTGGAAAATATTTTCGGGTTGGACGAAACAGGATTGGGCCGGTCCCGAGGCTAAGGATAAAGATTTCTACGGCAGCGAAATTCGTCCCTATCGCGAAGGTCATCTGCGGGATACGGTTCGCCTCACCCACCGCTTTGGGGTGAATGTGAAGCTGAGTTATGTCCCCTTGGAAGGCGCCCAAGCCTTGGGCTTAACCGGTCAGTATGCGACTCGCAATGACTGTGTGTTGGGCCGTTTGTCCAGCGCTGTGCCGACCAGTGTGCAGGATCGTTTTACTCCGGCCTTGTCAGCCAAGTTTTTTGTGGATGGCGCCTCCGAAAGCCAGGTGCTGATCGCTCAGCATGACATCGGTGGCCAAAGTTGGGAAAAGGACGCCAATGGACAACCCATCATCGACAACAACTACTATTCCAAGTATTTGTCGAACCGCTTGAGTTTTGAAAAAGGTGCCTTGTCTGGGGTTGGAGCTTTCTCGCGGTTTTTCTATACAGCGCAGTATTTTTCACGCCATATCCTAGGCCTCGACTACATCTTCGATCCCCGAGAACTGCAGGCCAATCACCTCGCTGAGATGGATGTCACCGGCCACAAAGTAGAACAAGCCAAAGGACCACGCTTTGTCTGGATGGTTCCTCCTACGGCAGCGACCAAGGAAATTTTCCGGCAAAAAGCGCAGAAGGATTTAGATTTTCGGCGTCACTTTTTATCGCTCAATGATCAAATCGAAATGGGTCAGACGCCGTTATTTTTAGTCTACGCCTCTGATACCTGGACCTATGAGCCAGAGCAGGAAGCAACGTTAATTGGCAAGTTAGTGGTCAATTCCAAGTTTGTTATATCGGAAGCCGCGGATATTCGCTTGTTCTTCAAACATGCGATTCAGTTCCAAAAGATTCCCGAAGAAGTGCAGGAAAAAAATCCTTATACCAAAGACTATGCTTTCTCGGACTGGAATGATCAACTCTTCACATCCGACTGCAGCCTCGGCATCAAAGAAAAAGAAGTTTGGCCTCGGGATCTGGTGAAGCTCTTTGGTCAGGAGCAAAAGTACTCCAGCATTGACTTCAATCAGGGCAGCCTGGATGGTAGCTTTTTGGTCGATGCCACGGTGAATCCCATGTCGCTTCGCTTGAGCCGAAATCATGAATGGTGTTTGGCCAAGTTTATTGAGAAAAAAGCAGAGAAGCCGCTGCAAGAGCTCTTCAAAAAGCTGTAATTGATTCGGTTCGATAAGGTATGAGGAACGGAGGCAAGGCCTCCGTTTTTCGTTGGCGATTTAAAACTTATAGCTGTATTCGGCGGTTATCCGGGCAGCTCTGGGTGCTGAATAGGCGAGGACGCGACCATAGGTGGATGCAACACTGCCATCATCATTGTTATAAACTTCGTCGACCGCCTGAATCGACTGCCTATTGAAGAGATTAAAGATGTCGAACTTGAAAACGAGGCCTGGCAAAAAATCGGGATGATGCATGACATTGGTGTCGACTCGTACATTGGCTGGTAATTGGCCCTTGGTGCCACGTTTGGAAGCGCTTCCCTCGCAAAAATGATAGGCCGAGCCATAGTCGAAGGGATCATTGTCCGGGTTATTGCCAAGACAGTTTTTGGGGCGACCCGATTCATAAACAAAGTTCCCGCCTAGCGTCCAGTCTTTGGTGAGATTATAGAACCCATAGGCTTTTACCTGGTGGGTACGATCGTTGGGCAATCGGCCTTTGGCATTTTGCATCAGTTCTGGAAAATCCCACGATTGAGTGGCCGCGACGTCCGTCTGGCCAATGTCCGACAGAGTTTGGCCTTCGGTATTGCCGACACTTTGCGACCATGTGTAATTGATCTTGCCATACCAGCTTTCGCTGAGTGGATGCTCCAGGTAGAAATCGAGGGCTTTGTAAATGCGTTGAGCCTTGGGAAATCCAAGATCACTTTGGCTAAGACTCACGCGTGAATAGTTGGATTGAGTGCCAGCGAAATCGACGAGAAATTCATTGGCTTCGCCCGGGTTGAAGAAGGCGCAATTGAATCCACCCCAGTTGCTGGTGTCGACGGCATTTCGTGCCGCCCAGGCTTCAAAGGGGCGATTATCGCAGAGGTCATCGATGGTGGACTGCAAAGTACGATAGGTGCCTTTTACCCCGAAGTTCCAGGCCGGTGAGAGGACCTGTTCCAAACCGAGGGTCACTTCGTCTTGAAAAGTTGGCTTCAATCCTTGGGCGGAAAGAACATTGGCATCCTTCGCCTGGCCGTATTCGTTATTTGAGGAATAGGGTTCGGTTAGGGTCACCTGACCCGTGGGAGTGCCTTTTTCGTCAACGCCAGTATAGGTATAAAATTGCCGAGTATTGGTCGATCGACTGGCGCCTCGCACCGCCAGATGCGTGGGCATTTGGAGATGATAGCGGCCGGCGCTGCCAAAGACTTTGGTGGTTGAATCCCCATACACATCCCACGAGGCTCCAAACCGAGGCGCAATTTGATTGTCCATTTTCACAAAGGCGACTTTATCGCCGTTGAGGTTGGCAAACTGTTCGTTGCGCAGTCCCAGCGTGACGAGCACATCATCGCTCAGTTGGTAACGATCTTCAATGTACTGAGCCGATTGATTGGAATAGGCTTCGGTCGCCGACGAGAAAAATGATTTTCTCACATAATAGCCCTGGCTGCCTAGGCCGCCCCCGGATGAAACAGCGATGCTATCGCCACCCAAGGTAATGGGTGTATCCGGCGTGTCGGTTTTCAAATAGGTCCAAATTCCTCCACCCGCGGTGGTATCACCCGCGTTGTGTGATGACAGTTCATTTTTATCAAGGCCAGCACGGATGGTGTGCTGCCGCCACTGGTATTCGAGATCCAAGCGCAAGGACTTGACCGAATCATAGGCGCCGGGCGGCGTGATGTTGCCAGTCAAAGGCTGGGGATTGTTGTAGTCGATGCCTGGGGCGCGAGATCTGGGAGCAGCCACGACCTGAAAGAGTTCAGCGTTGGCATCATAGCCATCGAAAGTATTGAGGCGAGGGGTCCGGCTTTGTCCTACGAGTACCGTGGAGGTGAGATCGTCCGTGAAATTACCCGTATATTTTAAGATGGAAACATCGGCGCCTACGGCTGGTGTCACGCCAGCCATGTTCGTATAATGTTCTGTCGAATAAACCCTGTGATCGCGACTATTGGCTTCGTAATCATAGCCGGAAAGCTTGATATCAGTCGTGGATTTATCGCCAATCTGGGTCCACTCCAATCGATGCTCGTCCGTCACATTCCAATCAAGTTTTGCCAGATAACGCAGAGTCTCATTTTTTTCCTCGGCCCATCCCGTCTTGCCATCCGCTGTTTCATTAGCAGCTCGGTTCAGGTTAACGCCTGAAGAGCTGCTGCGGATATCATCCACAGCAAGAAAGACCAGCAATTTATCTTCAACAATGGGACCGCCGGCAAAAGCCGCCACATTCTGTCTGGTATTTTTGTTTTGACTCCGCCGCAGGTAGAGACTGCCATCGGTATCCGGATTGCTGCCCGTACGGGGGTAATAGATGTCTTTGCGCTTGGCTTCGAAGGCGGGAATATCGAAGCTGACCGTGCCGCCCGTTTCCCACTCATTGCTACCGCTTTTGCTGGTGATGTTGACCACACCGCCCACCGACCGACCAAATTCAGCGCCATAGCCACCGGTCAGGACCTGAGCTTGCAGGATGGCGCCAAACGGTAATTCCGAGGCACCCAGCTGACTCAAAGCATTGGTCACGGGAAAGCCGTTGATGTAGTAAGCATTCTCTGAGGCGCCGCCGCCGCCAAAGCTTGCGCCTCCGGCATAGCGTGGGTCGGCATTCGTCGTATTGGGGGCGAGCTGAATCACCGCGTTGACATTGGCTTGGATCGGCAACTTACTCAATTCTTTCGACTCAAAAGTCGTTCCATTGTGGATGGTCGAGGTATCGAGCTTCTTCCGTTTTGAAGTGACTTGCAGCTGCTCGCTGACTTTTTGTTCAAACGAGGCTTCCACACCTTGACCCAAGACCACATCCACTTCGGTGTTTCCGGCAATTTCTCCCTTGCGCAGCAGTTCGACTTTATAGCGGCCCACTGGCAAAGAGGTGATGCGAAATCGTCCGCTGGCATCGATCGTTATGGTTCGACGCAGACCCGAGCTGCTGTTGACTATGGAAAGGCTGGTGTCTGCAGGAGCCTCGATTTTCCCGTAAATGGCGCCTGTGGCATTGGACTGGGCCAGAGCCTTGGGTAGAGGAGCGATCAGTAATACCAGGGAGAGAAGGATGAGCGGATGAACGGCAGCTTTTGCGTGAGTCTTCATAGGGTTTTTTCGAATCCTTTGCTTGGTCAGGAGAGTATGACGAAAAGAGATAAGCTCGTGCCAATGACCTCAAACAGAGGAAGAGTGCAGCTTTTGCATGGATTCATGGCAAGAGTGGACCGCGATCCGACAAAATCGAAAGAGACTGTATTTTTTCAGTTTCATTCATAGATCGACAGCGGATCGACGGTCAAACGATTTTTTGCAGCCAGAAGAGAAGGATTGAGTCTGGAACCGACAGCTTGGTGTGAGCTCAGTGGCTAAGCTGCGGGTCATTTTCCCGAGCAAGGTTTAACTAGTTTCTGGCGCTTAAGCGCCAGAAACTATCCAGAGCGTAGCGAAGGATCTCGTGGAATCAGGCACTTATCGACGAGATCCCTCGTCGTTTCACTCC
>JBGSRE010000776.1:0-2988 GCA_041737755.1 Oligoflexus sp. | reverse complement strand
GATCCTGATAATATCGAGCTGCTCACCCTCCTCTCTCAGCTGTATGCAAGCTACACCTTTGGCTTCGTCGACCCTCTCCTTGATGAAACTGATATTCAACAGGAGGATGTGATAAGGGCCCGAGTCAATCGGCTGTTCATGCGAGGCATTGCCTATGGAGAGAAAGCCTTGAGATTGTCGGAAAGTGCCTGTGAGAAAACGATCAAGATCGCTACCGAAGTCGACGCCTGCTTTAATGCTATCGGTCGTGATGAAGTTCCTGCGCTTTTCTGGTATGGCTTCAACCTTGCTGCCTATATCAATCGCAATCTCGATAGCGTGGCAGCTCTGGGCCAAGGGATTTTTGTCGAAAAAGCTATGCAGCGCATCATCGTTCTTCATGAAGACTTTACTTTCGGCAGCGCTCACCTTCTGCTCATGGCCTATTATGGATCAAGGCCACCTATGATGGGCGGCAGTGCAGCCAAAGCTAAGCAGCACTATGATCGCATCCAAACCTTAACCCAAAAAAAGTTTAAATTGGCTGACGTTTATTATGCACGCTACGTCCAGGTCCAGCTAAACAATAAGCCCGAATTTCAAAAGCTCCTCAAACCTTTAACCGAACCGACGGCTCTACCGAGCGAGGCTTCGAATCTTCGGCTCTACAACGAGCTGGCAAAAATGCGAGCACAGATATATCTTAAGAACATCGAAGACTTGTTTTAATTCAACTGGCCCCTCTTACTATTGCAAAGGAGAATATTGGCTATGACTCATATTTGGAAAATTCTGCTGCCTGTATTGCTTGGACTTGGCTCGGTGCCCTCCCTGTTCGCCGCGCGGGTTGACTTTGGCATCATCACTCCCGAAGGCAGCGCCTGGACCAAAGTGATCCATGAGATGCGTAAAGAGCTGGAGACAGCGTCCAAGGGCGGTATTAAGCTGAAAGTCTATGCGGGAGGCCAGCGAGGCGATGATCCCCAAATGCTGCAAGCGATGGCACTGGGCACATTAGATGCCGCAGCTTTGAGCGGCGTCGGCTTGCAGGGCGCAGTAAAATCGATTCGTATTCTCGAGACGCCCCTGCTCTATCGGAATGTCGCTGAAGTGGATCTCGTCAAAGAGGAGCTCTTCGATTATTTCGCCAAAGAATTTGCCCGCCCCATCAAAATCGGCGGTAAGGAAGTTTCCTTCGAGCTGCTCGGTTTCGCCGAAGCCGGACTGGTCAATGTCTTTTCCAAACAGAAAATCGACACTCTAGCGGCGATGCGCAAGACGAGAATGTGGGTTTGGAAAGGCGACTACTTTGCTGAAATGTTCATGAAGGAATTTGGCATACCTGCCGAACCCAAGACCATTGATGAAGTTCCAGGTCAGCTGAGCGGTTCGAATGGAATCGATAGTTTTTATGCCCCTCCCCTAGCAGCCGTGGCATTTCAATGGTCCAATAAAGTCAAATATATGCTCGATTATCCATTCGTCAACTCAACCGGCGCCTTCATCATGCGCAAAGATAAGTTCGAAAAGCTGTCACCGGAAGAGCAAAAGATGATGCGTGAGATCGTAAAAAAATACTGTGCAAAAATCGTCGAACAGAGCCGAGCCGATAACATCAACGCTTTGTCCATTCTCAAAAACGATCAGAAAATCGAATTTCTCACCCCGACACCCGCCGACGTGAAATCCTTCGAAGAATCAGCAAAAAAAGTCTACACAAGGGCCATAGGCGATATCTACCCGAAAGATCTGTTTGATCGGGTTCAGGCTATTCTCGAAAAATCGCGCAAAACCAAGTCTTAAGTAGAAAAGGGAGGGTGTCTCGGCATGCTGCTGAAGCTGGATGATTTCATAGAAAAAATTGAAAATGTAATTCTGGTCGTGGCTTTCAGCCTGCTGATTCTGCTCACGGGAGGAGGCTTTATCGCTCGCAAATTATTTGCTTACACTTCGATGGACATCCTTACTGTGCAGCCGGCCCTCCTGCTCTGGCTTTCCCTTATTGGTGGCTCGGTCGCTATCAAACGCGGCAAGCATATTCGACTGGAGCTTTTGCTCCGATTTGTTCCCGTTCAATTCAAAATCTGGGCCCATCGCATCGGCGGCATCTTTGGGCTGCTCGTGATGCTGGTCTTGCTTTATCTGTCACGGGATTTTGTCGAAAGTTCTATCGCTCTTTCCGGATGGACTGGATATCTCACCATCATTCTGCCGATCTTTTTTGTGGTGGCTGCGTTCCGCTTTGTCGTGCAGACCTTTCATCCCCATCCCTGATGGCAGGAGCCTAGAATGACTCTTTTAACGCTACTTTGTGTTGTCATTGCCATCCTTGCTTTGATGGAAGTCCCACTCTTTGCGGTCTTTGGCGGGCTGGCTCTTGGCTGTCTCTATCTTATTGATATGGACATGGCCGACCTGCAGACGGTTTTGCTGGAATTCAACCGCCTCTCGGCGGCGTCGGTGTTAGTGGCTCTGCCGCTCTTTACCTTTACCGGCTGTATCCTGACCGAAACGAAAGCCCCACGACGCATTATGGACCTGATGGAGGCTATGTTTGGTTGGATGCCAGGGGGTGTGGCCATATCGGGACTCTTCGCCTGTGCCGTCCTCACGACGCTCACCGGCGCCAGTGGAGTGACGATTGTCGCATTGGGTGGCGTGCTGTTCCCAGTGTTGGTCGAAAAAGGCTACAGTGAGAACTTCGCCCTGGGTTTGCTGGTGACTGGCGGCAGCCTGGGCCTTCTGTTCCCGCCGAGTCTGCCGATTATTTTATACGGTGTCGTGACCCAAACTGAAATTGAAAAGATCTTCAATGCAGCTTTCGTTCCTGGCCTTCTTTTGATGTTTGTCCTGAGCGCCTATGCCTTTGGCTACGATATGGTGCTTCGCCGCCAAGGCAAATCTCTCGGCAATCAGGGCTTTTCCTTCAAGCGATTGCTGCAAACAACCAAAGCTGCCGCCTGGGAAATTCCAGCACTTATTATCATCTTCGGCGGCGTTTATGGCGGC
>JBGSRE010000774.1:0-3294 GCA_041737755.1 Oligoflexus sp. | reverse complement strand
CACTGAACCGATTGTTTTCGAAAAAACCTACGTTCCTGGAAAAATTCATCCCTTCATTCGCGTTCCCATGAAACGCATCCAATTGCAGGAAAAAAACGCCCAGGGTGAAAAGCTAGCTTTGCATTTGTATGACAGCTCAGGCCCTTACACAGATGCCTCGGCTCACATCGACGTCAAACACGGTTTGCCTCGCCTGAGGCAAGCCTGGATTGAAGCGCGCGAAGACACTGAATTGAGTCCCGTCAATCATCACAGTACTCTCGTAAAATTACAAAGCAAAGAAGAGCATCATCTCGGTCAGCATAAACCGATTCGGGCTCGCTCCGGCAAAAACGTAAGTCAGATGTATTATGCTCGTCGCGGCGTCATCACCCCAGAAATGGAATTTATCGCCATCCGCGAAAACCAGCAGCGGGCTCTGGAAAAAGTCAGTCTTGAATCGATGGACGAGGTCACACGGGAAAGAGAACTCCGCCTGCGTGGCAATAGTTTTGGTGCGGCGATGCCCGATTACATCACTCCAGAATTCGTTCGCAGTGAAGTAGCTTCTGGTCGAGCCATCATTCCTTGCAATATCAATCATCCCGAACTGGAACCGATGATTATCGGTCGTAACTTCCTGGTTAAAGTCAATGCTAACATCGGCAACTCGGCACTCAGTTCTGGGATTGATGAGGAAGTCGAAAAGCTGGTCTGGTCGACTCGTTGGGGCGCCGACACAGTGATGGATCTGTCCACTGGCAAGAATATCCATGAAACGCGGGAATGGATTCTCCGCAATTCGCCCGTTCCTATTGGAACGGTACCCTTGTACCAGGCTTTCGAAAAAGTAAATGGTCGCATTGAGGACTTCACCTGGGAAGTCTATAGGCAGACTCTCATCGAGCAGGCCGAGCAGGGCGTGGATTACTTCACTATCCATGCAGGTGTGCTGCGCGAATACATTCCCTTCACCAAAAATCGCGTGACTGGCATCGTGTCCCGCGGTGGTTCCATCATGGCCCAGTGGTGTACCTACCACAAGAAGGAAAACTTCCTCTATACGCACTTCGATGAGATCTGCGAGATCATGAAGATCTATGATATCTCCTTCTCGCTGGGCGATGGGTTAAGGCCCGGTTCAATTGCCGATGCGAACGACGCCGCTCAATTCGGCGAACTCAAGACCCTCGGTGAGCTTACGCTACGGGCCTGGGAACATGATGTTCAGGTGATGATCGAAGGCCCTGGCCACGTGCCGATGCATATGATCAAAGAGAACATGGATCGGCAACTTGAAATCTGTCATGAAGCTCCGTTCTATACCCTGGGACCCTTGACGACCGATATCGCCCCTGGCTATGACCACATAACCAGCGGCATTGGTGCGGCGATGATTGGCTGGTTTGGCACGGCTATGCTGTGCTATGTGACGCCCAAAGAGCACTTGGGTCTGCCCAACCGCGAAGATGTGAAGCAGGGAATGATCGCTTATAAAATAGCGGCTCATGCTGCCGATCTTGCCAAGGGGCATCCTTCAGCCCGGCTGCGCGATGATGCTTTGTCCCGAGCCCGCTTTTCTTTCCGCTGGGATGATCAGTTTAATCTTTCGCTCGACCCCGAAACAGCCCGCCGGTATCACGATGAGACCCTGCCCAAGGATCGATATAAATCTGCACACTTCTGTTCGATGTGTGGGCCTTCTTTCTGCTCCATGCGGATCAGCCAAGACATCGATAAGCAGTTATCAGGAGGATTGGAAGCGAATGAGTAAACAAGCTGCCATAGCAGGTGCTGGAATCATGGGTCTTTTAGCCGCTCGGGAGTTGCTCGATCTCGGCTGGAAGGTGCACATCTTTGAAAAAAGAACAGAAGAGGACTATCTTCGTTCCACCAGTTTTGCCGCTGCCGGAATGCTGGTTCCTTTCACTGAATTGGAATCTTCGGATCCGATGACGCATGCCATGGGTCTTGAAGCGCTGGAGCTCTGGCCGCATATTATTCGCTCGATTCCGGAACGCGTCCATTTTCAGCAAAATGGAAGTTTAATCCTGTCCCATGTTCGGGACAGGCCTCTCTTCGATCAGCTGACGCAAAGAATTACGTCTAAAATCGCCGCCGATCATTATCGTTGGGTCAATGTCACAGACATCGAGGCAGAATTGGGCGAGACCTTCGAAAAGGGGCTTTATCTGCCTCACGAAGCTCATCTCGATAATACCGAGCTGATGCCTGCTCTGCTTCGGTCGCTGATATCGACCACCGATTGTCGCATTCTGTTCGGTGAAACCGTCGAACAGCTTCTACCGCACATTATCGAAACTCCCAAGGGCAGTACTATTTACGATCTGGTGATCGACTGTCGGGGTATTGGCGCCCAGCGAGCTCTGCCCGAACTCCGTGGTGTGCGAGGGGAAGCTTTTGTCGTGCATGCTCCCGCAGTCCATTTCGAAAGACCTGTGCGGCTGATGCATCCGCGCTATGGAATTTATATCGTGCCGCGTGCCGATCACAAATATTACATCGGCGCGACCATGATCGAATCTTGCAGCGATGCCCCGATCACCGTGCGCTCTGCTTTGGAATTACTCTCGGCAGCTTACTCCGTTCATAAGGGCTTCGGTGAAGCCACTATTTTGCAAAGTTACAGTGGCTTGCGTCCGGCACTTCCGCACAACGAGCCGAGGATTTTCTGCGAGTCAGGCAAGATTTCGATCAATGGACTGTTCCGTCATGGATTCTTGGTAGCGCCGAGCGTAGCCCGCTGTCTTCGTCTTTATTTGGAAGACAAACCGGTTCCGCATGGCGAAACCCTTTTGAGTTTTCATTAAGAGGATTGATATGAAAATTCGGATCAACGGCCACATTCGCGACGTCAATGGCCCGACCACGATTCAAGATCTTCTGGTGCAACTCGGCTATGCCAATCATTTTGTGGCTGTAGCGGTGAATCAGAACTGTATTCCTAAACAAAAATTTCCCGAGCAAGCGGTGCAGGATCAAGACGAGGTCGAAATCCTGGCTCCCATGGCAGGAGGCTGAGTATGTGGACTTTGGCTGATAGGATCTTAAAAAGTCGTTTATTCCTAGGCTCCGCTCGCTATCCAAGCCCAGAGATTTTGCAACAATCTATTGTTGCCTCAGGCTCCGAAGTCGTAACCGTTTCATTGCGTCGTGAATCAGCACAGCAAAATTCCGGCAATCGATTTTGGGACTATCTTCGCCAAACCGGAGTTCACATCCTGCCTAACACGGCTGGCTGTCTTTCGGTGCGGGAAGCCATCCTCACAGCTCATATGTCCCGCGAGCTCTTTC
>JBGSRE010000717.1:0-6007 GCA_041737755.1 Oligoflexus sp. | reverse complement strand
GGCGCCTAAAGCGCCAGAGACTATCCTGAGGAGTGAAACGACGAAGGATCTCGCCGATAAGTACCTGATTCCACGAGATCCTTCGCTTCGCTCAGGATAGTCCCTGCGCGAAATTTTCAATTTCGCGCCAGCGACTAACTATCCTATCAGGCCTCTTGCAAAAAAATCAGGTCCAATTCTCTTGACCTTTGCCTCTGAATCCAGGATGAACACGCCAGACATCAAAGCCCTAAAGAGCTTGCGAATATCGAGCTACCAACAGGAGATCATCATGATCCGCCAATTGACTCAGGCCCTTTTCTTCACTCTGCTGCTCAGCGCCTGTGGAATAAACTCGCGATTGGAGCCAGACTCCTCTATGCCTAAAGATGCCACGGGATTCAATGCTGAGCGTCCCAGCAACCCGAGCTGTCTGGCGTTTGAACGTCCAGAAGCGAATACCGGAGTCCGCTTGCAAAGAGTCTTCAGCGCCGTGAGTCTGCCGGAAATCCTGGGCCTCATTGCCTCGCCTCAAGGCAATCGTTTCTATGCGGTGCAAAAAAATGGACTCATCACGACCTTCGCCAAGTCCGATGGTAGTGACAAGTCCACTTTCTTAGATTTACGAAAAACCGTCAATGCCTCCCCCCAAGAAGCAGGCCTTCTGGGAATGGCCTTTCATCCGACCAAAAGCGGCGAATTTTATCTTTCCTACACGGTTGCAAGTTCAGCCAGCAGAGCCAACCTGCGTTCTGTGATCGCTCGCTTTCGCACCACCGATGGTCTGACCGCTGTGAATCAGCCAGAGATTCTGCTGACCCAAGAGCAGCCCTTTGCGAACCACAATGGAGGCAATATAGTTTTCGGTCCAGATGGCTATCTGTACATCGGCTTCGGCGACGGTGGCTCGGGTGGCGATCCTAAGGGTAACGGTCAAAAACTCGATACACTGCTTGGCAAGGTCCTGCGTATCGATGTGAATAGTTCAGGATCCTATAGCATTCCCAAAGACAATCCATTCATCGGCAAAACTGGTGCAAAACCAGAGATATTCACCTATGGAATGCGCAACACATGGCGCTTCAATTTCGACAAAGCCACAGGCGATCTTTGGGCTGGTGATGTCGGTCAGGATCGATTTGAAGAGATTGATTTACTAAAAAAAGGCGGTAATTATGGCTGGAATGTGAAGGAAGGCTTCAGCTGCTTTGCGAATTCCAAATGTACCAATACCAATATCATTGATCCCGTCTTTGCCTATGGTCGTTCGGAGGGTGCATCGGTAACGGGCGGTTTTGTTTATCGAGGTAAAGCCATCCCGGATCTGGTCGGTATTTATATCTTCGGTGATTTTGTGTCTGGCAATATCTGGAGCCTTCTCTCTGATCAAAACGGCAAAGCCAAATCACAAGTGTTGCAGTCGACCGGATTGAATCTTTCGTCTTTTGCTCAGGACAATCAGGGTGAACTCTACGCCCTTGACTATGGTAGGGGCGGTATCTATCAATTGGTGCCCAATGCTAACAGCAAACCGAGTGCCAGCGCACCAGCTAGGCTTTCTGAAACGGGTTGTTTCGAGACCACCAATGCCAAGCAAGCAGCCCCCGGACTGATCCCTTACGAAGTGAACTCCCCGCTTTGGTCGGATGGCGCCGCCAAGCGGCGGTGGATGGCGCTTCCCGATGGCAGTCAAATTACAGTCGCTGCTGATGGGCATTTCAATTTTCCCATCGGATCGGTCCTGGTGAAGGAATTTTCACTGGATAACAAACCCATCGAAACCCGACTGTTTGTTTTGCATAGTGATGCGGTCTGGGCTGGCTATACCTATGAATGGAATGCCGATGGTAAAGATGCGAATCTGGTCGCTAATGGAGCCGTGAAAACCATTGGCAAGCAAACCTGGCAATATCCATCCCAAGCCCAGTGTCTGCAGTGCCATAACTCGGCAGCAGGATTCAGCCTAGGCTTGGAATTGGGACAATTGAATCGTTCGATCACCCAGAATAATGAAGTCTTGCCGCAGCTAGCTGCGTTCGAGAAGATGAAGCTCTTCACGAAGCCACTGCCGAATCCCTTGCCGCAGCTTCCCCCACCGACGGCGGCTCTCAGTGCCGCTGATGCATCGCGGTCTTACCTGCAATCCAACTGCTCATTTTGTCACCGCCCAGGAGGAACAGGTGGGGGAGCTTTGGATTTACGCTATGAGACTCCCCTGAGTGGGACTGGGCTTTGCAATGTGACGCCGAGTGCTGGTGATCTCGGACTTTCTAATGCGCGGCTACTGGCTCCTGGGGCCCCCGAGCGTTCTGTTCTGCTGGCGCGACTCAGAGTCCGCGGTACGCAGCAGATGCCTCCATTAGCTTCAAATCTAGTGGATACGAATGCCCAGGCTTGGCTGACGGATTGGATACAAAATGTGAAGGCTTGTAATTGAAAAAAAGGGGGAACATTGTTCCCCCTTAGTCTTTTTACATGTGAGTCATCAGATTGGCGATCTGGCGACTGAAGCGCATCGGATCTTCGATCGGCGAGCCTTCGGTCAGCAGCGCCTGGTTATAAAGGATTTCTGCCCATTCCTTCTGGGTATTTTCCGGAAGATCCTTCATTTTCCCAAACACAGGATGGTTCGGGTTGATTTCCATGATGCGTTTTTGGGTCGGCATGCCTTGGCCCATGGATTCCATCATTCGCGCCATGCGAGCGGATGGATCATAAGCTCCCGAGACGAGGCAACAAGGGGAATCAACCAATCGCGTGGAAATTTTTACTTCCCGCACATTGTCAGCCACTGCACCCTGGATCGTCGCAATCAGAGTCTTGAACTCCTGTTCTTTGGCTTTGACTTCCTCTTCAACCATTTTCTTTTCATCTTCGGAATCAATATCCAGGCCTTCTTTGGTGATGGAACGCAGCTGCTTGTCCTGGAATTTAAAGATGGCTTGCATGACCCATTCATCGACGGGATCGGTACAGTAAAGGACTTCGTAGCCCTTGGCCTTGAGACGCTCCAAATAGGGGCTATTCTGCAAGGTCTTCAGCGAATCGCCGGTGATGAAATAGATCTCTTTCTGATCTTTCTTCATGCGGCTGACATATTCACCCAAGCTGGTATATTTTTCGGAGTGGCTGGAGAAAAAGAGGCTGATCTCTTCCAGCTTTTCCTTATTACTTTGATCGCTGGTGACGCCTTCCTTCAAGGTCGAACCGAAGTTCTTCCAGAAGGTCTCATAGCGATCACGATCGCTTTCCATCAAACTGTGGAGATGCTTGAGCACCCTACCAACCACGGCTTTTTTGATCGCCTGAACCTGGCGGTCCTTCTGCAGGATCTCCCGCGAAACGTTCAGAGACAGATCCGAGCTATCGATCACGCCACGCATAAAGCGCAGATAAGCCGGCACCAGATCTTCACAATGATCCATGATGAACACGCGGTTCACATAGAGGGACAAACCCCACTTGCTATCGCGGTAGTTATAATCAAAGGGCACCGCGCTCGGCACAAACATCAAGGCAGTAAATTCCTGGCTGCCTTCGGCTCGATAGTGAATACGATCGAAAGGCTCGCTCCAGTCATGCGAAACGTGCTTATAAAACTCCTGGTATTCCTCTTCTTTCACTTCGCTAGGCGAACGGAGCCAGATGGCTTTACGGCTGTTAAGGATTTCATCCTCGATAACCGTTTTCGTCTTACCCTCGATCGGCTTGTCTTCAGCATCCAGTTCAGGCTCTTCCTGGCGGGATTCCATTTTGATAGGCCAGGAGATGAAGTCGGAATACTTTTTCACGACCCGCTTGATAACCCATTCATCCGCAAAGTCTTCGACCGAATTGTCGTCCTCATCGAATTTTTTCAGGTGCAGCGTAATGGTGGTACCCGCGCCTTCTGCCCGAGGCATGGACTCGATGACAAAAGAGCCGTCGCCAGTACTTTCCCAGAAGGTACCATCAGCGGTTCCGGCCTTGGAAGTCAGCACCGTCACCCGGTCGGCCACCATAAAAGACGAATAGAAACCCACACCGAACTGCCCGATAAGCTCCGGACGATCCTTGATTTCTTTTTGCTTTTTCAAAAATTCTTTGGTGCCTGAATGAGCGATCGTTCCAATATTTTTCAGCACTTCCTCTTCGGTCATGCCTATACCGTTATCGATGATCGATAGGGTCCGCTTGTCCTTATCCGCAACGAGTCGAATATGTTTTTCCTCGCTCGAACTTGCCCACTCTGGGTGGGACAGCTCTTCGAAGCGGAGTTTGTCCAGCGCGTCGGAAGCATTCGAAATCAACTCGCGGAGAAATATTTCCCGATGGGAGTAAAGCGAGTGGACCATAAGGTCCAGAATTTCTTTGACTTCGGCTTGAAACGCACGTGTTTCTCTTGCCATGGCTGCTCCTCAAGTAGTTCCAAAAAAAGTCGTTAGACTCCTCGTATAACACCATGAGCTCTGTTTTGCAGCTGTCAAGAGTAGGGGATGTTTTTTGCCAAGGAAAGATAGGGGGTGACAGCCTTGGTGGAGGACTGTCAGCTTTTTTGACACATTAGCTTGAGGCCGCAGTCACGGTCAGGGGGCGGATCGATTCTGGAAGAGAAACGAGTTTCGGAGTTTCCACAGCGACCGACTCTTCGGTCTTTAAAAGCGCTTCTTCCACGGCTTCAAGGCTCATTAAAGATAATAATGCCGTACGCTTACGGTATGGATTAAAAGAACTTTTGGGAGCCGGTTCGGCATTCACAGGGCCCGTGATGTAGGCATGCAGGGAACTTCTTGAAAGCACGCTGGCGTGGGGCGTAAGTTCAGCATTTTCCATTATCATCTCCAGAGGTTGATCAACAGCAGAGGGAGCCGGGGCCCCAAAAATTTGAGGGGCTTGTGCCGGGATTCTGCACAAAACAAGCCATCCTAACATACAATAGAAAGGAGGGACTTGCTCTCCCTTGCCTTGGCCTGACGCACTTTGGATTCAAAGAGCCTTACTAATTAAATAACTCATTTCTAGTGAGAAATCTATGAGTCCCAGCCCCCAAGCAGGGATCAGTCCCTTTCAAACCATGCAGGCTCGCTGCGTTGTGTGCGAAAAAGAAGCACGATTCAGTAAACTTAAATCGACTCTCTATAGTGAGACGAAACGCGACATCGATTTACGACCGATCACCATTCTTTGGTCCAAAAAAGTTTCGCCTCGGGTCGATCCCAAGCTTTTCTATTTCTGGCAGTGTCCCTACTGCTATTTCACAGCCGATCACGTGTTCTTTCAGGCGCCATTCAAAGACAGCAGCATGAGCACGACACGGTTTCGCAAGCAATTCAAAATGGGTCTCAAGGATAATGCCGCTTATCAAGAGGTGCTTAAGCTACTCATTTTTGATCCGAGCAAAGAAAAATCGGTCTTTATCAGTGGCCTGAAACTCAATCTCCTGGCCTGCTATCAATGGGAACTGGTCGACGATGTGGTCAAAGGCGAGAGCATTCAGCTTGGATCCTACTATCTTCGCCTTGCATGGATGTTTCATGACCTCCGCAACTCCATGCAAAAATCACCACAGATCGTGCTGGATGCCCAAAATCTCCTGACCTCGCTACGCAAAATCTGGCCGAAATTTTCGCCGATAGAAGCCTTTTCTCTAGAAAAATCTTTGAATTTCTACCAGCAGGCTCTCAGTCAATCTTCGGCTGTGCATACCATTCTTCAGGAAGTGAATGTTCGGCTGATCGTCGCTCGAATATTAATGAAACTCACCTCTATGGCGGAAGCCAAAAAGGCGATTATCACCTGCAAATCTCGGGTGAAATACTATGAAAGCATCATTCGTAAGAAAAATAGCGAAGACAGTCATTTTTCGGTGCAGGCACTCGCCGATATGGAGCTGGCTCATGGCAAAGCATTGGCTCTATTGAACAATGTCGAACTCATTTATGACAAGATTGACCTGATTATGTTGGATCGACAGATCAAAGCTGCCCTGGAGCTGCTAGGTCGACACCAAGATAAAACCTATGAAGAGAAGTTACTCATGCTGAAGGAG
>JBGSRE010000699.1:0-1790 GCA_041737755.1 Oligoflexus sp. | reverse complement strand
TACCGACGCTTCAAACTTTGAAATTGGATCGAATACTATAAACATGTCTTTTATGTTAGGAGACAGCGGACCGCTGCTTTATGGCTATTTGCAAGTAACCGTGGTCATGCTTCTGCCGAGTTACAACCGCCTCGTCATTGGCGACCAAACTTTTTATCCGGATCCATCCAAAATAACTTGGGGATTCAATAAATCTTATACGGCAACTCTGAGCGATATCGCTCCTGATGTGTTCGCGAAAACCGAACAATATGAGGCTCAAATTCTTGCACAAAGTCAAGACATAGGGACCCTTAGCCAGACTATTGATGTCGATCTCGCGAGCTATGCCAAAGTTTTTGATGAAGTGAAAGACAAAAGTTTCTTGGAACTTACCGAAGCCGATCTAGGTGCCTACCAAGTCGCAGCTGACAGATATGCCTTTCTTAAAAAAGGAATTGTTGAAAAGCAAGCTCAGATTCTTCAGAAAACTGAACAATTGAGAGTTGCGAGCGCCGCGGCTAAAACCCAAATCGAAGCGGCTATCGCCAACGAAGGACTGGACATAAAAGCGTCTGACATTCTTAAGGTCGATGTCAACATCCCACTTGAGCCAGTATCTAGTATTGATAAAGCACTTTCCGGACAAACTTATCCCTATGATCAATGGGCAAACCAATCTCTTCAAGAGTTGCAGTATTTAATAGGTAATGAACAGCGTGCCCAATTCCTTGAAAAAGCGCTGATTTGGAGTCTGCAAACTGAACATCTTCTGGCTATGATTCAAACGCGTGCTTCCCTATCGAAGGAAGAATTGAACGCATTTGAAGCCGCATCCGATAGGGTTAAAGCTTACATATTTGGCGGAATTAACGGGCAAGTCGGAGTGCTTACTCAAGATTTTTGGTTCAGAGATTTAGCCGTAGATGCTTCGATACGTGATGCGATCGATGGACCCTTGGCCGCGCGAAATCCTGAGGCGGCTCGAAGGCTAAAAGCTGACATCAACGGGCTTAAAGCTCTCAGTGAGTCAATTGTCAGTCACCTTAAGGCAATTTCTGAATTTTCTCGTATGTACAAGGAAGCACAGAACGAGCCTGAAAGAAGTTTTATCGACAAACTTGTGGCAGGAGCCACTGCAGTTATTGAACAAGCTCCCTCGATCGCTGAATGTCTTGCTAAGAGCTATGCAGTCGGCCCTTACGCAGATTTTTATGCTCTTTACTATGAAGCCGACTTTTGCACCGGTCAGCCAAATGACGAAATTGATCAACTGATTTCCGGGGTCAGTCTTTCACTCCAGGCGGGTAGTATCCTATTCTCGGGTCCCGTCGGTTCGTGGATCGTCGTACAGGCTGAACAACCGATCAAGTTTTTGAAAAAGTCTGTGGCTATTATGAACGGTGCGGCTAAGGCAAAAACCTTAGAAAAACTGGAAAAAGTTGGCGCTTTATTTTCATCGGGAATTTTGGCAAAAACTTTGCAATCGGAGCAAGAAGCCACTCAGTTGGCTCGTGGGGTCCTTAACTCTGCGAAGAAAGTTGGCGACGAGTCTGCTGATGCTGTTAAGGGTTTTGCACAGACATTAGGCAAATACGGCGAAAATACGCCTAATTGGCCCGATGGGATTTCTTTTCCAGTTACTCCGTTAAACTTGAAAAAACATATGGCTACAAACATCGACGGTTTTACTCAGGCAGCAGGGATAAAGGGTACCCATAATCTTGTCGAATTTAACAAAGCTGCTCAGCAGTATAGTATCAAGATAACAGGCACCACTACACACCCCTCTGTAGATGGCTTAAGTCAAA
>JBGSRE010000657.1:0-2628 GCA_041737755.1 Oligoflexus sp. | reverse complement strand
CGGAATGGACGCTTCTGAAACAGTACCCTCTATCACCTGAACTCTTGGCCCTTTCTCATGTTTGGACCACTGTCGATGGTACGATGCATCCTATCGCTGCCAAGGGTGCCCCCGAAGCTATCGTCGAACTCTGCCACCTAGGGCCTGAACAAAGTGCAGAGATATCCATCCAAGTTAAAGACCTGGCGGCCGCAGGTCTCCGCGTTTTGGGGGTGGCCAAATCTCGTTTTCCAGACGGCCCCTTGCCCGACAAGCAGCACGACTTCGATTTCGAATTCGTGGGCCTCGTTGGTTTGGAAGATCGCTTAAGGCCGGAAGTTCCGGATGCTATCAAAGAATGCCATACAGCAGGCATTCGAGTTATCATGATTACCGGCGATCACCCCGAAACAGCTCGAAGTATCGCTCGCCAAATCCATCTTCCAAACGCCGACGATATTCTAACCGGAACTGAACTGAATAAGCTCAGCGACTCCCAACTCCAGGAAAGAGTGCGTGGTATTCAGGTCTGCGCGCGCATGGTGCCGGAACAAAAACTCCGTCTGATCACGGCCCTCAAAGCCAGCGGGGAAATCGTGGCGATGACCGGCGATGGGGTTAATGATGCACCCGCGCTCAAGAGCGCTCATATCGGCATTGCCATGGGCCAAAGGGGAACCGATGTTGCCCGCGAATCCGCGTCCTTGGTGCTGCTTGATGACGACTTTGGATCCATCGTTGAGGCCATTAAAATGGGTCGTCGTATCTTTGAAAATCTCCAGCATGCCATGGCTTACCTCCTGGCCGTGCATATTCCCATCACTGGAATCTCCATCATTCCTGTCTTCTTCAATTTACCTCTGGTCCTCCTGCCGATGCATATCGCTTTTTTACATCTCATCATCGAACCCGCGTGTTCTATTGCCTTCGAAGCCGAACCAACAGCACAAGGCGTAATGCAGAGGCCACCCAGACGCGCAGATGAGCGGCTATTTTCAAAATCTTTTCTCCTCCCAACACTTTGGCAAGGAATGACCGTCTTGGTCGTATTGCTGGCGGTCTTTATGGTGAGTCTCTCGCGCAACCAAGGGGAATGGGAGGCACGGACTTTAACCTTTGCAACTTTGATCGTCGCGACTTTGGGGCTTATTGTTTCCAATCGATCCTGGACCGAAACAACCCTATCAAAAGGGCGAGCTACAAACAAAGCTTTTTGGTGGGTTCTCGGCGGAACCATCGCGATGCTGACTGCCGTACTTTCCATCCCATCCCTGCGGGAGCTCTTCCGATTTTCCAAGATGCATCCAATCGATGTCGCTCTCTTTCTTGGAGCAGGTCTCGCCAGTGGTCTTTGGTTTGAAGGCATGAAGGCCCTGCGCCGGGTGCGAAACCGGCGACACAATACCCCGCAGACGAGGGCGTCTCTTTGAATTGTAGTAATCCTGATAAGAAACACAGATCGTGAACCATAGCGGCAAAAATAACCGATATAGACTGTCTGTTATAACTAGTTTATGGCGCTTATGCACCAGAAACTAGGTAGCCAGTCGATGAAAAATTTGCTGGTGTGTGCTCGCGATTTATACTGTGAGACTTTGCTATCGAAAGGAGGATCCTTGTTGCGTTTGCAAACTCTGAGCAAAAAGAACCCTGGATCTGCCATGCACTATGCGGCCAGAGAATAGAAAATTTCAGCAGAGGTATTACCCTCTGCTTCGAGCTGCCTCTTTCGAATCATCCTCATCGTTTCATATCCACCCCTCTTTATCCTCGCTGACTTAATCAACTCGATAACCAAGCGGTAGATCTTGGTGTCGTCAACTTCAAGCCCTTGTTCTGCGGCCATCTCCTCCAAATCGCGATAGCTCAGCTTGTTGCTAGGGGGCTCAAACAGCCGACCCAACGGACGGCTTCGGCAGTCTGAGTTTCCGGCTCAAACTGAACGGTCATTTACTAGCCAATCAGTAAAATTAGAGACCTTCCCGCTTGCAAAAATTTCGTTGCTCTTTTAGCCTTTTCTAGTAAGGTGCCGGCGCTGTCCTTGTTTCACACACGAATCGATCACCTTGGAGCCTTTATGTGGCCTAACAAGAGAATTCTCGGCCAAAGTTTGATCTCGGCCTTTCTGCTTGCGACTGTGCAAACCGCCGTTCAGGCTCAATCGCTTATCTTTGCAGACAACTTCGATAGCACATCCTGCCTTCGACGTTCGGGCGTATCCAACTGGCTCAATAGCAGTGGTGATCTGGTTCTGACCATGGCCAATGGTGGTGGTCAAGGCCTCCGATCAACAACCGAATTTGGCCATGGGCGCTACCAGGCCCGCATCAAGACCGATGTCGGTGGTGGCGCAATTGTCGCCTTCTATCTGATGGGTGTGGACAATGGCAAACGCAATGATCCGGCCTACTTTTACCTGCATGATGAAATCGATTTTGAACTGGTGGCCACTCTGAATCGCGAAGGCAATTATTTGGGCCGCAACGCAACCTGGTTCAATGCCTTTCATAATCATACCGCAGTGGTTTTGCCCAAAAGCCCCAAAGACGATGCCGGTGGCAGCATGATGAGTCTTGGCGAACGTGATCCAAACGCTAATGGCCGCATTTTTGATCTCCATGTGGCACCGGACATTGACCGCTCGGTAAA
>JBGSRE010000276.1:0-3269 GCA_041737755.1 Oligoflexus sp. | reverse complement strand
GACTATCAAGAGGAGTGAAACGACGAGGGATCTCGTCGATAAGTGCCTGATTCCACGAGATCCTTCGCTACGCTCTGGATAGTTTCTGGCGCTTAAGCGCCAGAAACTAGCTATGACGAAGGACTTGATATCGAGATTCGTCAGAATAAGTATTTGAACAACATGATCGAGCAGGACCATAGGCCCATCAAGCAGCTATGCAGGTCAACGTTGGGATTCAAGTCATTTAAGTCAGCGAGGATAACCATTGGTGGCTTTGAATCGATGAGAATGATACGAAAACGGCAAGTCAAGGCAGAGGGTACATCCTCTGCTGAAATCTTCTATTCCATGGCTGCATAATGACCCCTGAATCCAGCCACTCCTTTGCTCAGAGATTGCAAACGCAACACAACCGCTGAAGAATGATTCGCAATTCTCTGAAAAAAGAGCCAATCACGAGGGCTCCTAGCTGAAATCGGCAGTGCTGTTTGGATTTCCTCCAACCTCGAAGGATTGCGGCAAGATTCCGTCAAAATCCTCCAAACCAAATCTCTTCGACAACACGCAAAGAGTCACCCCCTACAACATATTAAACGGCACACCTATAAGTTTGTCGTCATACAATCGAAGCTTCTCATCATTATTGATAACAATCCCATATCTACACTTTCTCTCTTCGACGAAGTCACGAATTCCTCTGAAGTCTTTCAACGAATTGCTTTGGCCATATTTTATTTCAATAGGCAAAAGCCCAAAACTTCCTTCCAGCACAAGGTCGACTTCTGCTCCGGCTGCCGTACGATAATAGTAGTAGTCAAAAGAAGATCCCAAAGACTGGAACCCGCGAATCACTTCTTCGATAACAAGCCCTTCCCACAAATGCCCCCTTGAAGGATGACTTACTAATTCATCGTAGGTATTGATGCGGAGCAGATGATTAAGCAGTCCGGAATCCCGATAGTATCCTCTTGGGTGTTTGACAATCCGTTTGGTAGCGTCGCGCTCAAAGGAAGGGATCTTGCGCCAAACAAAAGTCCCGTCAGCTATATCAAAGTAGTCTCGCACGGTCGGTTGCGAAAGGGAAAGGGAGCGGGCCACCTCGGAGTAGTTAATTATACTCCCTGAAAGCGAAGCCAGTGTCTGAAGAAAAAGGCGGAATCGGTTGGAATCGATTCCTGCAAATAATCGACCGACATCTCGTTCAAGATACGAGCGAACATATTGTTCATTCCAAAGCGATCGAAAACGATTATCTCCTCGCACCCAAGGCTCAGGGTATCCACCTTTGAGCCAATAGTCATGAGTCGTCTGAATTGTGGATTTGTATTGAAGTTGATCCATCAAGTCTTGAACACTCGCATGCCCATCCAAAAGTCTACAAAATTGGTGGGGTTCTTCGCCAACTTCATGAAAACTCAAAGGACTGATATCAATGACGGCAGCTCGGCCTGCGAGCGATTCGGATACTGACTTTAAAAGCGCTGGAGAGCTGGATCCGGTTAGTACAAATCTCCCCATTCTGGATCGGTCGCGGTCAATGGCCACTCTAAGGGCAGGGAAAAGTGTTGGCAAAAGTTGGGCTTCATCAATTGCCATCTCTTTGGTATTGGTGCGCAAGAACAAGTCGGGATCTGCAGAAATCTGGTCGAAATCGGCCCTCAATTCCAAATCATAGCGCTGCCATGATGCTCCAAGCTGTGAAAGTAGTGTAGTTTTCCCTGCCTGCCTCGGTCCAAGCAAAACAATACAAGGAAATTGTGTCAGGTATTCCAGAAGAAGGGGTGTAACAGACCGTTTAATATACATAAATACCTCTGCCTAGCATTTTAAAACCTTTCCTTTCAAAATGATAGGTACAAAATCATATAGTTAATTTAGGCAGTTAACTAGCATTAAGGATCGGCTATTTTGGCACACATTACACCCAGTAACTGCAACGCAACCTACACTCCTCGTCATTTGTCATGCGACAGAAATCCCGCTTATTTTCCCGGCAGATAAAGCCCTATCCGCTAATATCTCGCTCAAAGCAGTAACTATTGCTGTTCAGAATCACGGACAATCATCTGAAGTGATTAGCACTAAGATCCTAATTTGCTTGGCAACCGCGGCAGAGCTTGTTAGAATTTTTTTCGCGATATCATGAGAGGGAGAACACCTCGCCAGCAAGCTTAGTGCTGGAATCTATGTATTCCAGAGGAGCGGATGAATAGACGTTTTTGCTGTGAACATCCCTGGGTCCTACTCGCGATCGCCGTTCTTGGGTTCAATGATCATTTTTTGAAAACTTCGTCTCATGCTGGTTTGCTCACCGGCAAAATATCAGATTTCGCCGGGATGTTTTTCTTTCCCTTTCTCCTCTTTGATCTTTGTAAGTTGGCAATGCGCCGGGCTTGCTATGATGCCATCATTTGGTGGGTTTGCTTAGCTAGCAGTGCGGGCTTTTTTATTGGTTTGAAAAGCTGCGATTGGGTCGTGGCATCACTGCGATTTATATATGCCGCAGTAGCTTATAGAATCAGTATTATTCAAGACCCCTGGGATCTACTCGCACTCTTTATGTTGCCTTGGAGCCATTTGTTATTTCGATCGATGAAAGGTGAAACATATGTGGCGACCGATTCTATATCTGATTCTAATGTATAGCCTGTTACCCAGTTCACGACTCTGTGCAGAAGCTGTGAGTTTACAGTTTGGTTATATGCAAGGTGATTTCACTCCCGATCGACATGAATATGTCCGAGGTTTGCAATCGCAAATATTTGATAATAAGAAACTAGAAGCTTATCCTGTCGCCCTCAACTACTATCATCTGTATCGCGATAATCCCGACAGTTTCCGTGAATTATGGATATTTGGCCTTGGCTTAAACCAAGCATCGATTACCGATTCCTATTCTGGCGGGAGCCTGAAACTAGAACGTAGGAGCTATTTTTATCACATCGGCTATCGTCTGGAAAACAGCCGGTGGATCGCGCCTTTCCGGACCTCGATTGAGTTCTCCTATCTCAATGGTATCAGCGGACAGGTGCAGTTGAAGTCGCCCAATGGCAGCCGCTCTTATCGTGAAGATTTTGATCTTATAACGCTCAATTCTTGGCGAGGCTCGGTGGCTGCCGAATACAATATTTTCCCTGACTATTTTTTGAGTCTGACGCTGCAGCTTTATACTCGGGCTAGCCTTGGTCTTTTGATGGGGGTGCACTATGAGTGGCAAAACTAGGACGACAGTTGCAGCGATCAAATCCATCTATTCTTGGTCTATTCTGGGCTTGGCCTTGTTTTTG
>JBGSRE010000614.1:0-15115 GCA_041737755.1 Oligoflexus sp. | reverse complement strand
TCGAAGTGCGGCGCTATCCCATCGAGCAGCTGCCGGCCGATGCGGAAGGTCGAGGCCTTTGGCTGATGCAATTATTTCAGGCCAAGGATCAACGGATCGAAAGCTTAAAAGCCAGTTTCTAAAAAAATAACTTGTTCTAGGTTTCGGGAGTGCTGGTTCCTTTCTAAAACATAGAAGACTTGCTCTGTTCAACATGCGTCAAAAGCGCGCTTACTACGACTGAACTTCATGGACGCTTAAGCCATTTATGTCGAGCTAAGGAGCGAGAACGATGGGAACAAACAAGACGAGGTAAATCTTCGAACAAGGCTTGGAAATTGTTTGACCAGCCTTTAGAATGTCGGTAGATGTCAGCCATCGAAAAATTCGAAGCAGGAGTCCAGATGAGACCCGTGTTGCGAAAAGGCATAGGCCCTTTTTTGTGTATTTTGTTAGCGTGGCTCGGCTGCAATGCCAGTAAAGCCGCCTGGGCCTCCGACTCTTCCCTTCGCATAGCTTCCTTCAATATTCAGATCTTCGGCCAGTCGAAAATGAAAAAAGCTCCCGTTGTCTCCACTCTGCTCAAGATTCTCGATCGTTACGACCTAGTCTTCATCCAGGAAATTCGCGATTCTGAAGAAACAGCTATCTTTGATCTGCTGGACCGACTCAATAAGCAAAGTTCAAAGAACTATCAAATCATAGTAAGCGAACGCCTGGGGCGCTCCTCTTCCAAAGAGCAGTATGCCTATCTTTTCAATATCGACAAAGTTGTACCCGTTCAGTACTACGTACATCCTGATACGAAAAATGAATTTGAACGGGAACCCTATGTCGCTCATTTTAAGACGAGCAATGATGAATTCACCATGATTGGTCTTCATGCAACACCAACCGATGTGAAGGCTGAGCTCCGGGCTTTGCCGGCTGTCTATACGGAAGCTAAGCAGAAGTTCGCTAGCAAAAATATCTACGTCGTGGGCGATCTTAATGCCGATTGCAGCTACTACCAAGAAGAAGAAGGCTTTGATTACTTTCCAGACCCAGTTACCTCAATGCTGACTGATTCGGCCGATACCACGGTAGCAAAAACGGATTGTGCCTACGATCGAGTATTGGCTTTTGGGCAACTGCCGCGTATTTCCAGCCCAGCCTTGCCCTTTAATTTTCATACGAGCTATCAGCTATCCCTGACGGAAGCTCAGGATGTTTCCGATCATTATCCGGTGGAATGGACCTTCGATAGCAGTGCTAGCGCCAGCGGTCCCTTACCAAGTTTCGATGCTGTGCTGCCGGTACCGCCCATGACCAAGATTCCGAGCAAGCCGAGCCTGCCCTTCCCTGAGACGGGTGGCCGCTGTGGGCTCAATCCTACCCCGACCCCAGGTGGCTACTGCTATGCTGAACTAGCAAATGGTCGCCGCCGCGTTGCGAATGCCTGCTGTCCTCTTTAAAATCAAGATTCTTTCTTAGCGCGAAACAAGAGGCGAAGCTTTTGCCTTTGCCTTCCGTAGGGGGCGTGCGCGAAAATTTTTCGACAATGCTTTGATCTTGGACAGCAAGGGCGATGCAGAGGATTCCTTTCAGAACTCTTTAAGCCAGTTATTTCCATAAGGTAAAAGATGTCCAAGCTCCTGAGATATTAGGCCAAATTCTTGCATTAGAATGGGTAATGGAACGAATCAACCGTCAGCCTCCTCATCAGGAGGCGAAGGTGTGGCTATGCAAGCAGGAATGTTCATCCTATGCATCCTGGCCTTACTCTCTTTTGCTTGTGAACCCATCGTGGTGAGGGTGGGTCAAGCTTCCCAAAGAGAAGAGGGCGAGTCCTCTTTTACTTCATCCCAAGAGAGCGATCTGCAGACTTACGCCAGTTGGAATTCTATCGAAGACTTTCTCCAGCACCTCGATCACATTAAAAAGCTGGGTACTGATGCTCTCCTCAAGCGCTATCATGAAGACGGACGGCTGCAGATCCGCAATCTGTTTCGCCGCTTTCGTGATTCGGTCGAAGCCCCCGCCCAGCAAGGATCACTTGACACTCCGCCGTATCTTGTCGATTTGGAATTAGGCGGCTGCATGCCCATCGCCAAGGCCGATATTTTCGATTTGGGTGTCTATGGCGATCTGCGCGGTCTCTTGGAAACTGTTTTTTTGACTAAGCTCAGCCCAAAATCCAGTGTCCTGGGCGAAGCTCCTTCCAGCCCCGATGTCGATGAGCTGGCTAGACTTGGCTTTTTCGAGTTGGGAATTGCTATGAGTGGCCAATCTTTTTACGAGACCGATGGTGAAAGCGAAATTCAGGGTTCAAATTTGCGATGGAAAGTCATTCATGAACAGAGCGAGGCGGAAGACTGGGCTCATCAAGACGCCAAAGCTGTGGAGTTTCGCTTTCTCAAAACCCAAGATTCATCCCATGATATCCATTTTACAATGGCCGCACAGGTCGGGGCTGATCTTTATGCCAAGAAGGATTTGGTGAGTCTGCCGACCCTGAGCATCGACTATCAATATTCAGCCGTAGGCAATGGCCTCGGTTTTCAGGATCTTTTTATTCAAACCGGTCTTCGCGATCAGGATGGGGTTTGGCAGGTCCTGCATATGAGTCGGAAGATTTCTGTGTCGCAGAATATTGGGCAGGGTCGGGTCTTGCATATCGTCGTCAGCGACCACTGGGGACTGCCAGAGGAAACTGTGCGGAATTTTCGACTCGATATGGATCAGCAGAATCTTTGTTCTCTGATCGGTGGTGAAGGATGAGCCGAATTCCTGGCTGGATCCCCATCTTTTTCCTGCTGGCGTGGCCCAATTTTCTGGGGGCTCAGGGCGATATGGATGAAGGCCCCTCGCTTTTGCCCGATAGACAGACGGATTCGCAGCCATGGCTACCCAAGCGGAATCAATGGAGCCTTGCCCTGCCACTTGGATTCCCGGAAGGCTTGGGTGCTGAGCTGCAGTTTCAAACTGCACCCTGGCTTTCGTTGACGGGATTTTATCATCTGCCAACGCGCCTCCTTATCCAAACTCGATTGAAAAGTCGCAAGCTGGTCGAACGAGATGGAATCCTGATTCGCAGCCCCGAAATCAATCTGCCTTTTCACGTGCAGCTAGGACCTCATAGCGGTTTTGGCTGTCGACTGTATCCGTTTCTCACAGATTTTTATCTTATGTTTGCGCTGGAATCTCGGCTTTTTCAGATCGACAGTGTCGCTCAGAGTCACCTGGAACTGATCGATTCGCAAAGCAAGAGTTTGACCAATACTCTTTTTCGCGTGTCGGCTAGGACCAGAACCGAACAGCGACTGCTCAATAGCACTGTGGGCTATCGCTGGAACCTCGGAGCAAAGAGCTATTTTGTGACAGCTTTCTCTGGTCTCTCACGACCTCTCTGGGCCTTATCAAGGATTAAAACCGATGTGGCGGTTCTGAACCTGGAAGCGAGCAATCCAGACGAAAGCAACGCTTCCAATCTGCGTGATGCAGAAGTGCAGCAGGGACGGGTCGTCCATCAAAAGTTAGCCGCGGAATTGAAAAAATTTGAGCGGATGTCTTTGCCGATCCTTGGTATTAGCTTCGGCAAAGACCTATAAATCTGACTATCGATTGCGTAGCATCTCTTCTTTAACAAAGCGACCTGACACCGACAGATCGTAGTCTTGCCAACCCCCGCGTTGTGAGGGGACCGGATTGATATCGGGGATCTGCTTGGACAGGGCCGCGGCATCTTCCTGTTCGGCTGAAAAAGACCAATTGGCCCAGCTCAGGTTTTTGCTATTGATATAGTCCATCCACTTCCGTGATTCGTTAAGGTCAGGCGTCCCATATCCCGAGGCCGTCGTTGTTCCCCATTCGGTGACAAAGATTCCCAGTCCACCAGCCAAAGCTGCTTCAATTTTAGCCTGGAAATTATCAAGCCTATGCGTGGCGGCATAAAAGTGGAAGGCATAGAGAACATCGGAGAATAGCAAAGGAGCGTTTAAGACGGTCTGGACTTCCTGGCTCCAAATGGGTGTGCCCACAATCACAGGGTTGGCTGAGAAAGCGCGAATTTCAGGGATCACCAGATCCGCGTATTTTTTAATCTCATACCAGTCGACATTACCATTGGGCTCATTGGCGATTTCCCAGATAATGTTTGGGGTGTTGCCGTACTTCTCGGCCATCATCCGGAAGAATGCTCGCGATTCGTTGACATAACGATTGGGATTACCATTGTCGTTGTGGACGTGCCAGTCGATCATTGCATACATGTTCAGAGCTTTGGCGTCTTCAATGATACGATGCACGGTAAACAGCATCGACTGATCTTCGATATAGCCACCCTGTCCGAGATAAATAGGAATCCGAATAAAATCAGCTTTCCATTTCTCTTTGAGTTCCAAAAGAACGTCCCTATTGGAAAAGTACCAGGGACGATCCCAATGAATACCGTGCAAACTCATGCCACGGAGTTGCACCGTCTGGCCCGTGACGGCACTGATCAGGCGGCCCTGACCATCGACGCTCAAGGCACCATAATCCTTGACGGGAGTCCGGAGGCCAATGCCCTCTTCAACCTTATAAGGGCTGTCATTGTTATCTTTTTTCTGGAGAGAGATATCATCCACCCAAAGAATGAAGCGTTCGGCATCCAGAGGGCCGCTGCTGGGCTTGCCGAAGTTGATATCCAAACGCACAAAATCATCGTTTACCGGACTCACAAAGTCGAAAACGAAGGTCTCCCAGCGATCGCTGCTAGGGATCACCAGTCGATTCTCGTAGTGCACCTTCACCTGATTGCCAGGCTGAATGAAACTAAAAGTCAAAGAAACCGGACGATCCGCCGGTGCTTTGTCGGTCACTTTCATGCGACCGGAAAATCGATAGCTTTTGCCTTCTTCCAGAACCAGCCCGCTTTGCAAAAGCTGGGCATGCCAGTGATCACCGCCCCGACGCGTGACGGAAATTTTGGCTGCTTCATCCTCGACTTCGAAAGTCGAAACGGCCTCTCTTTGACTATTCAAAAAGCTTGTATAGAAGTCGGTCTTTTTCCAGTAGAAACCGCTTTGTTTGAAGTCACCGTTGCGAATCAATTCAAAAGCAGAAGCATGACTGGCTGAAAATGAAACAGCTAGGACGACACTCCAACCCAAAAAACTCTTAAACATTGTTAGGCACCCCTTTAAAAATATAAGAACCTCTGTCCCTCACTCAGCTTGAACTTACTGAGTTTGGAAAACATGCTTGATCATGGCCTTTACGAAAGTTCTAGACTTGATCGCCTTGCTATACAAGAGAACGAGCACGGCTCGTTTTTAATCTGACCAAAGTTTTGCTATCGAAAGCTGGCAAAACCTTGTGGAGATTGATTCCTAAGGTACATGCCGGCTACGGCATGGGCAAGTGAATGAAAGAAAGCTACAAAGTCGCCAGCAGCAAACACTGTTTATTCTCTGGCCCTTTAGCATCGTTCATCACCGAACAGAATTAGACATAAGTGATGAGGTGTCAGGCCCGATCCAGGAATAGGACCCAAGCTATTGCAATGGGGAGACTTTTCTCGTTCGTCCTATAAAGCCATGAAAACAGATAGGGGGCAGATGCACCCGCGGCTGCCCAGCGAGGCACGGAGGGGGGGGCCGGCGCTGATGGCACCTCGTCCGCCTCGATAATGATTCGGATCAGGGACTTAAATCCTCAGGGGTTGGCATTATTGCTTGAGTCGCAGCAGGCAAGTGCCGACAAGGGGTCCTTAGGAGGGGGTTGCTGATGGAGGAAATTTCACCCGATTTTGGAACAACTGCCAAGATATTGGATATCAAAGGATCCACGGTATGTTGCATTTTCATTGATAAGGATGGCCGTCCTGATCTTTATGGGGGAATGACCTGGCTGAAGCGGGATGATATCGTGACGACCCGAGCGCTTCGAGTTGGAGATATACTGAACGTAACATTTGATGCCCAGCACAACGCCCATGGCCAGGTGATCTACAAACCGGTTTTCTGCGAACTCTAATCAGGAATCTTGGCCGATTCCTGCCAACAAAAATCCAATAGCAAGGGCAGATGATCACTGGCGGCTCGCAGCCTTGCGAAGGCTTCGCTGACCGAAACCACAGCCACTTGATCCAGACGTCCAAAAGCCCTGCCTTTCATGATAGACACAAGGCGACCTGGTTTTTGCAAAGATGCGAGGAGCAGGCTTGGATCATCATCCGGATCACGAAGCGCATGAATCTGTCGATCCGGGTTGGCAAAGATAACTTGCATATCGAGAATCTTCAGCTCCCTTGACACCAGCATATAATCAAGCTGCGTGGGTAGCTGCGCATAGTCCCAGCCCTCCGCAAAGAAACTCATGGTGGGGTTAAATTTCGGCCCATTTTGCAAGACCGAGTCTTTAATCATAGCCATACGGGGATGGATGCGAGGATGATTCAGTAGGGCTTGGATGATCTCGCCGCCGGGATAGCGTTGGTCACCGAGGGGGCTATTCAAATCTCCGACCGCGATAAAGGCCTGATCAGCTGCCAGAGGTTCCAGTCCGAGGCTGTGCAAAAGGGCCAGGACTTGCGGCGGAGGCTGGGGTTCTCCCGTTAAAAACCATTGTAAAAATTGCAGTTGGGCATGATTGCGATAGGCATTCGGACTTTTGTCCTGACCAAAATTAAAGGCTGGCACGGCATGCAGGCAAACCATGGCCAGGGACCGACCTTCGATTTCCAGCCATTGCACGCTGAGGCTTTTATCAAACAGTTCTATTTCGCTGGCAGAGGCGGAACCGAAAAAGAAATTGGCGAGATCGCGCTGCGGTTGCCATTCCACCCATTTTAAAGCCTGGACGATCAAACTCTTTTGAATGGGGAAGCGCGAAGCCAAACCCGTTGCGTATTGGCCAGGGAAAAGGCCAAAGTTGCTGCGATCAATTCGCTTCTGGCTTGGGTTGCTGCGTTGGCCCGTATTGGATGGCGAAAGACTGGAATACTTAAGCACTTGAGCCCGATCCCAATGCTGCAAAAAATCCTGCAGATTATCCCGACCCAAAGTTTTCTGTCGGGACGGATCATTATGAATTTCATTGAGAGAGAGGATGTCGGCTTGAAGTTCGGCAAGAATATCCCCGGCTGAAGTCACCTGAGCATGATCAGTTGCCTGGAGCTTTTGCGAGTCAAGCTCTTTGATGTTCCAATGAACCAAACGATAGCAGGACCTGGGACGGCTCACCAGAAAATCACTTGGCATCCTTCACCTCTATCGGCAACGCAGGTCAGTTTTCCACTTCTTGGGGAAATATTTCGATCGCTAGAGTCATGAGGATATCATCGATTTGCAAGGATTCGAATCGCGCAAAATCCTTGCAGCGTCCGATTTCTTGAAAACCCATGGATTGATAGAGTTTGATGGCCTTTTCATTGCTCGATAGAACGCGCAGATCGAGCCAGGCCAGTTCCGTTTCGGTTCGCAACCAACGCAAGGCATTGATCAAAAGCAGTCGACCCCAACCCTGACCCTGATAGGCTTGTTCCAAACCCATGCCCAGACTGGCCCGATGGCTCATACTCCGCGGCTGTTCGTTCTGCACATCGCAATGACCAACGATGATTGCATCGTCTTTAAGAATCCATGTGCGCATCCAGCCGATGTCTTCAATCGGCCGCTGCCAGCGTTCCTGAATGAGCTGGCTATCAAGATCAGTGAATTCATCAAAAGCAAAAGGTGAAAAAATCGGCTGTCCACCCTGGCCAGATTCATTGATCTGTCGTTTCAAGTGCGTGGAGAGTGCTGCTGCATCATGGGGCTGCGCCAAAGCAAGCTGCATGCTGATCCCTCTTTCAAGCGGTTTTTAGCTTTGTCTGCGTTCGTAAAGAATAAAAGTAAAAGGAGTCGCACCATCGTAGGCCTCCTGACTTTTTATCTGAAATGGCTCTTGATCAATATCCGGATAAAAGGTATCGCCTTCCACTTCCAATGGAATCAGGCTCATGTAGATGCGATCGACGATAGGCAGTGACTGCTGGTAAATCTGGCCACCGCCGATGATAAAGGCTTCATGACCCCAAGGGCCCTCCAGGGCATGGGCAAGATCGAGAGCTTCCTCCAAACTGGACGCCCGCCGAACTTCACCAGGAAATGCCATGTTTTGCTGAGTGACGACAATGCAAAGTCGCTGCGGAAGAGGACGACCGATCGATTCATAGGTCTTGCGACCCATAATGATGACATGTCCTGTGGTCAGCTTTTTGAAGAGTTTCAGATCCTCAGGAAGATGCCAGGGCATCTTACCTTCGCGACCGATGACTCGGTTTTTAGAACAAGCAACAATATGGGAAAACTTCATCTATCTATCCAAGTCTGTTTGGTCAAGCCACTCCGTGAATTCAGGAGTCTTTCACACGGAAATAGGCGCTTTAATTGCGGGATGAGGCTGGTAATTTAGGATTTCAAAGTCTTCGAAGCTATAATCAAAGATACTTCTTGGCTGTCGCTTGATCCTGAGCAGCGGTGAAGTGAGGGGTTGCCTTGACAGCTGCAGCTCCACTTGTTCCATGTGATTCAAATAGATGTGAACGTCACCGCCCGTCCAAATAAATTCACCAGGCTGAAGACCTGTTTGCTGCGCTACCATCATAGTCAGCAGACTATAGCTGGCAATATTGAATGGCACACCGAGGAAAAGGTCGGCGTTTCTTTGAGTTAGTATGCAGGAGAGTTTGCCGTCGTTTACTGAGAATTGAAAAAAGGCATGACAGGGAGCGAGGCAGCCTTTGCCAGCCAGGACATTCTGCTGGGGCGTAAGCGTAAGATCGGGCAGGGTCGCTGGATTCCATGCGCTGACTACAAGTCGGCGGCTATCGGGATGGCTCTTGATCTGGTCGATGACGTTTTGAATTTGATTGATTTCTTGGCCATTCTGATCTTTATATCGAAGCCAATTCACACCATAAAGAGGGCCGATACTCCAATACTTTTCGCCGTTTTCTCGGCTGAGTTCGGTTTGCCATTCCCGCCAGATACTGACGCCATTTTTTTCCAGGTAAGACGTGTCGTCCGTTCCCTGTAAAAACCACAAAAGCTCGTGAGCGATACTTTTAAAATGGACCTTTTTGGTGGTCAGCAGCGGAAAACCTTGCGCCAGATCAAAGCGCATCATTCTACCAAATGCGGAGACCGTTCCGGTTCCGGTGCGATCGGCTTTTCGAGTGCCATGCTCGAGCACGTCCTTGAGTAGGTTCAAATATTCTTGCATCGCCTCTACGACCTTTCGTATCAAATCAAAAAATCGAGCTAAATGGGCAGCTTTGGCTTTCCATCCCTATGGTCTGGATCGCCTATCACTATAATCACTCTGGGAGAGTCGGGCAATAACTGCAATTGATTTGCCGCTGCCTAAAAGCTGAGATCTTGCCAGGGGTCGGATGTGTCTGTGTTGGTATCGCTGGGCTGCTCGTCAAAATGGGATAAGTCTCCAGGCCGCATGAGTCGCTGCAGAAGTTCTAGCAGAACTTGCGACTGATCAGCGCTGCCGTTGTTGGGCATACGCAGAGGATGAATGGCCTGCCAAAGACCCCAGCAAAGAGCCGTCAGGCGTGTGGCCGAGAGATCGGATCGAATCACCCCTAAACTTTGGCCTTGAACGATCCATTGCTGAAGCCAGCCATCAACAGCCAGTGCGGTTTCACGAGCCGGATGTTCGTCTTGCTGCTCACCGCCGACCAGAAAGTTTAGGACAAACTGGCCGATGTTTGGTTTTTGCAGGAGTGTTTGCTCGAGGCCTTCCAGAAGTTCTTGGGTCATCTGCCAGTAGTGTTGCTTTTGTCTTGGCAGCTGCCTCGTCAGAGGCAAGAGGCGATTGAATTCTCGCACGGTAGCTTTATAGAGTGTCGTAAACAGGTCTTCCTTCGATGCAAAGTAATAGTACATCGTGCCTTTGGCCATCTGACTGGCTTTGATAATGCTATTGAAGGAAGCGTCGCGGTATCTGTGTTTGGCGAACTCATCCAGGGCCACTGACATAATGAGAGCAATCCGGGACGTATCGAGTTTCTCGATGCGTGCTTTTGGCATATTTAACTCCCTGGGGTTTTCGATATCTTATCACGTCAGCTTGGAGTTTTCCCAGCGAGGAGAAGAGGGAGGAAGCTATTAAAAGATTGACAAAAAACGCCAATCTTTTAAGTTGGGGGCTCTCGACCCGGCCCCAAGGCTGATCTTATGGATTCGTAGTTTAATGGATAGAATGCTGGCCTCCGAAGCCGGTGATACAGGTTCGATTCCTGTCGAGTCCACCACTGTCCTTCGAAATAATCCCAACCGGTTCTTGTCACTTCGTGGTGGGCATAGCCTCAACGCCTTCAGCAGCAAGCCCTCAGTACCCTAAGTCTATAATTTTCGAAAGACCTATATCCGTAAGCTCTCTTAATTATTTCTTTTGCGACATTATTAAATCCCTCGACGCATGCGTTTGTGTGGCGGGAAATGAAGTAGTTTAAGACCTCTGTGTGCCATGATTTTAGCGTGCCGCAAAGCGTTTGAATCTCGTCGATTGCGCTTCAAGCGAGTGTATCGAGGAGGCGACTGAACGAAGTTCGAGCCTTCGCGATACCTTTGCATCGATACAGTCGATGCAACATTTCTTTCGCGAGATATATCTCGCGAAGCTTTGGATGATTTGCGAGCCCTTTCATAAGGAGCGATTTCTTATGGAAGTCGAGTCACTGACCATTCATGAGCAAGAGTTTGCGAACGGGAAGTGTCCGGCGATCGCCGGTCACTTCCTTTCTTGCGCGCGTCAGCGCTGGATTCAGAAGCCTTAAAACATGAAACTTGTCGGCAATGATATCGGCGTTAGGAAAAAAACTCTTTGTGAATGAGCGGTAGGGACCGCTCATATCCATGGTTACGAGTTTCACGGCCTCACGGCCGGGAATATATGAAAGCGAAGCTTTCAGCTCCCTTTGAGATCGTCCTTCGACGATCTCAAAAGCTCTTTTATTGGAGCCATGGCTCACAATAAAAGTCGCAAACCGGGTGCGACCGGTTTCACAGTCGCGACCGAACCGATGCTCTTCGATGCCGAGCTTATGCGGCCACGCATTGATATTATGCTTCGCCTGCGTCTATGCGAAAATGGTTCCTTTTCAAATCCATGCCAAGCCAGTAACTTGGGAACTTGTCACAATGGAGGATTCAATCCTAGGTTGATTGATCAATAAATCTCAAAGGACAGGGAGAGTTCGAAGCTCCCCTATTTTTGAGAGTCGAAAATGACCTGAATCGGCAAACTGGATATCTCTTGTAACATCTCAAAAGAAAAATAATTGAATAAGTCGGGATACAAATTACGAAGAGTTCGTCTGGATTCTGCGTTGCAATAGAAATCATCGAAAGAAGTCGCAAAAAATTCATATTTATTCGACATTCTATAGGCTGCAGATTTATCGGATGGCAAAGTCATATTAGAATAGAATTCATAAAGTTTTTTAAGACTTTCGCTAGTCGTTGTAAGATTGACGAGAGCGTCTATGACATGCCCTCCTTCATGTATTGAAACACTGCGTGAGCCACTTCTGGTCGTTCCTAGGAATACGCCTTGCGGACTAGTGACCCCAGCTAGATCGTCCCAAGTAAAGCTAGGATTTGAATCGTCCAGAGGTTTACCTTTTTGATTTGAAAGTTCTTCAAAATTCGAAATACCGCCATTTGCCATCTTGTAAGGAACTTTCGCTTCTCCCATCATTTTCAAAAAAACATCAGGAAGACTGTTGATCTCATTCAAACGAACAATCCGAAACGGCTCATCCATACCCCGATCATCCAACACGATTTTATGCTCGATTATTTTTTCAATATGGAAAACCGAATAATCAACATCACAATTACCTGCCCATAGTGGTTTCGTAGGCACTGGATCTACGACCAGCACAGGCTCTGAAGACTTATCTTTTTTGTGGCCACCACAGGCGATCAAGGCGGTCGCGGTCATAATACACAAAAAGCTCTTCATGCTTACTCCTCGGACGTCAAGAGCTACAAAGCAATCCCTATGCCAGTCTTAACCCTTTGATCTTCACCAGATAGAGTGTCCAGAGTTTTGACACCATCACCTAACTAGTCTCTGGCGCCTAAAGCGCCTGAGACTATCCTGAGGAGTGAAACGACGTGGGAGATTTCACCTAAACTGAGCCACCTGATTTCACCAAGTTTGAGCCACCCTATTTCAGGCTAATTGAGCCACCTGATTTCACCAAAGTTTGAGCCACGGACCGAAGATCGCTTTCGTCTAGCCATACCGCTATCCTGCGCGGGCTTATAAGCCCGCTTGCATGAGGTAGAGATATGGCAAAGGGACAAAAGGGAAAAACAAAGGGTCCGAGAATGATTCATGAAATCCAGCGACTTAAGGATATGGGCCTCAGCAAGCGCATGATAGCAAAGGCTTTGGGTTGCTCCCGAAATACCGTCGATAAGTACCTTGCAGACGCGGCTAGCTCTGTTGAGCAGGCGCCAAAAGAGTATAAAGCTCCCTGGTCAGAGAGCGTCCTATGGACGGCGGTTGAGTCCGCAACATCAAGAGGAATGGCTCTTTCGGAGTACTGGGAATTGCATGTCGTAACATGCGAAGCAACAAGCGATGTACCATATGTTTCGTTTTGGCGCGAATACAGACGCCGTTTTCCTAATATTCCAATCGAGCTCCATAAAATCCATCCACCCGGTGAACGATGCGAGATCGATTACAAAGGCGATTCAGCCGGTCTCGGCTTTATCGATCGCCAGACCCGTGAATACGTCCCCTGCAGGCTATTTGGGGCCGTCATGTGCTTCAGTCAGCTATTTTTCCCAATCGCCACACTCACGGAAAAGCAGCCGGATCTTTTGAAGGCTGTAAGCGAGTCATACAAATATTTTGGAGGCGTTCCTCTTACAAGTGCATTTGACAATGCAAAGGCTGCTGTTCATCGCCCCCATCGATACGATCCCGATATAAATCGAGAGTTTGCTCATTTTTGTGAGCACTTTGGAACTGCTCCGTTGGCAATGCGACCAAGCAAGCCGAAGGACAAGAACCTTATTGAGAACTCTCTTGGAGTCTTTTGGCGTTGGGCACGTCAACGCATTCAAGAAAGAACTTTTCATTCACTGGCCGATCTTAACGATTACCTTTTGGACTTGGCAGACGATTTTAACAATCGAATTCAGCGTAAATATGGGGTTTCCAGGCGCGAAAAGTTCGAAGTCGGTGAACGAGATAAACTTTTGACAATACCAACAGCCCCTTACTCAGTTGGGGAATGGAAGACGGCAAAGCCACACCCAGACTGTCATATCCAAGTCGGGAAGAATTTTTATTCCATCCCCTATCAATTGCGCGATCGCACTGTTGATGTGCGCATGACCGGATCGCTCATTGAAATCTACAGCAATCTTGATTGTGTCGCCCGCCACATCCGTGGCCAAGGAAGAACTGTTGGCCAGTATTTTACGAACGAGTCGCACCTTCCAGAAGCGCATCGCGCCATGCGCGAAGCTACTCCGTCGCAAGCTATTGAGCAGGCAAAGGATATCGGCGAAGCTACCGAACAAATAGTCCGCTCTTTGATAGAGGGATCACGACATCCACTTATGTATTTAAGGAGGACTCAGGGAATACTGCGGCTTGCAAAACGCTACTCGCCGAGGGCTCTGGAGCGAGCCTGTCAGAAGCTTATTTCGATTGGTTCTGCGTCCCCAAGACTTGCTGACGTTGAAGCCATAATAAAGACTGATGCAGGGACTGAACCAAGCAACATCATACCCATCAAGCGCCAGCCAAATCCCTTTCTACGTGGACAGGAAAGCTGGCGACTTTAACAAAGGAGAACGCATTGACAAATCAAGAAAGCATTGCCAATCAAATGATCGAACTTAGACTGACCGGTATGCGGGAAACGTATGCAATTCGTGCTAAGCAGGCCCGAGAACAAAACCTTGCTAACGAGGATTTCTTCGGTCTTATGATGCAGGATGAAATCGAGTTTAGAAAAGGAGCCAAAATAAAGCGTCTGCTAAGGGTTGCGGCACTGCGATGCTCGGCTTCGCTTGAAGAGATCGATACCAAGATTGATCGAGGGCTCGACAAAAAACAGCTCAAGGAGCTCGCAACTTGTCGATTCATAGATGATGGACTCAATATCCTTATTCTAGGGCCCACCGGAGTCGGCAAAACCCATACAGCAAGCGCTATTGGAAACGCTGCCTGCCGGCAGGGATACAGCACTGTCTTTTATAGAATGAATACCCTAATCGAACAGCTCCTGCTATCCAGAGCCAAGGGCACCTATCTGAATCTCATCAAACGAATTGCAGCTGCCGACCTATTAATACTCGACGACTTTGGCATCAAACCTCTGGACCCACAGCACTATCAAGACCTCTACGATGTAGTAGATGAAAGAGGTGAAGAGAAATCGACCATCATTACATCGCAGCTGCCAGTCGAAAACTGGAACGAGGTAATTCCTGACGCCGTAACCTGCGAGGCTATCACAGATCGACTCAGTTCTAGGGCCATTCGAATGGTCATGAAAGGATCGTCGTACCGAGCAAAACGACAGACGAAGAAAGAAGCTCAGCTTGACAAGGATTGAGCCATCGTGAAATCACATTGAGGCGTCCCTTCGGTCCGCTGGTGCCGGTGGCTCATTCCGGTGAAATACCCTGGCTCAATATCGTGAAAGCTCCCACTAAGCTCCGCCACTCAACACTTCTGCTCATTTTTTTGAACCTACGAACTGCTTTTCAAATCATATCGTACAGTTTGCCTGTTTAAGTTGAGTTCGAAAGAGCTTTTTCAAGACAAGAAGGCTATCAACGAGAAGCGCTTGCTTCGTAATGGTGACGGATTGTTAGCGGGTTCGATAGAATTTTTGTTGTTGGAAGATTGTGTCAGCTATGACCGCTCGCAGTAAGAGTGGGCCATCTCGAATTTTAAGCAGATCAAAATGCCAATTTTCCTCCCCCCTTCATATGCTTGTCTCTGATCGTCCTATAATGTAATCGAAGAGACTCCGTAACTGTCCAAAAGTTTTCCCAGTTGACTTCGCATTCTTCTCTTCGCACATCGATACTTCGTTCAAGTATCGATCCTACTTTAGGTTTTGGTTTCAATCCCAATC
>JBGSRE010000590.1:0-2725 GCA_041737755.1 Oligoflexus sp. | reverse complement strand
AGTTCCTCGCCACAGGCTTTCGCCAGCAATTCCAGATGCCCTTTGGATCCCACTTTGTTGGCCAATAATCCACGAACCAGAACGGTGGAATCAAAGTGTTTCAGACCTTGATAAAGCGGCAAAAGAGTGCGAGCGACACCTTTCGCGTCCATAGCGCAGATGACCGGAGCCTCTAGAATGCGCGAAATTTCGGCCGTCGATCCCACATCACTCGTGGCTTCTGCACCATCAAAGAGTCCCATGACGCCTTCAATTAAAGCTAGGTCAGCGTCCTGAGTATTTTCCAGGAAAGTTTGCAAGACTGCATCGCGCCCCATCATCCAGCTATCCAGATTTTGCGGTTCGCGGCCGCTAGCTCTTTTATGCCAGGTGGGATCCAAATAATCTGGACCGCACTTAAAGCATTGCACGCGCAATCCCCGGGCTCGGAACGCCAAAGTCAAAGTCGTGATGAGCGTAGTTTTGCCCACTCCGCTGCCTGCACCCGCAATGACCAAACGAGGAATAGACTTCATCAAAAATCAACTCCTATCAGCGCTTTTTGTCCTTGATCAAAAGGGTGCTTGATCTTGTTCATTTCCGTGACGCAATCGGCAGCTGCGATGAGTCCGGCTGGAGCATGGCGACCGGTGAGCACCACACTCGCCGATTCAGGACGCGCGGCGAGAGCCTTAAGGACATCGTCCAAATCGATCCAGTTATAATTCAAGGCATAGCTGATCTCATCCAAAATCACCACATGATGCTGAGCACCCAGGATCATGGCTTTGCCTGTTTCCCAGGCTTTTTGTGCTGCTTTTTGATCCCTTGTAAGATCTTCGCTATCCCAGGTAAAGCCTTCGCCCATCACATGAAAATCCAGACCTTCGGTGCGGGTCGCCTGCTGTCTTTCCCCTGTCATCCACTTGCCCTTGATAAACTGCACCACACCCACTTTTTGACCACGACCTAAAGCACGAAAGGCCAAACCGAGGGCTGCCGTGGTCTTGCCTTTACCCAATCCGGTGTAAACTAGAATCTGACCCATAGGATGATACCTTTCCCTTGAGTGCTTGTGAAAGTAGAGGTTCTATCCGGCGATCGAGGACGGAACCGATGAGACAGATCCCAGGCCTTGCATCGCAGTGTTGTTCGACGATCGCATGCAGAGTTCCAAGGCTTGCCTCAGTGATGGCTTGATCGCTGCGCAATGCGGATTGAATGTAAGCGGCGGGTACGGTTTCACACCAGCCCTGTTCCAGTAACTCATCGATCATCTCTTTGAGCCCATGTTTCGGCATATAGATTGCCAGAGTTTCCGCTGGACTCGGCGGAGCGAAATCCAAACTCCAGGTCATCATACGGAGGGAACAGGCTTTGCCTTTTTGCGTCAGTGGCCAGGCTCCCGCAGCCGCAGCCGCGAGGGCTGCGGTAATTCCGGGAATAATCTCATAGCTAATGCCAGCGGCATCGAGCATAGCCATTTCTTCAGCGGCTCGACCGAAAATCAAAGGATCGCCTGACTTCAATCGCACGACCTGAGCTCCTGATTGGGCGGCTTCTAGAATGCGATCATGAAGAATTGGATGCTGGCTGCCTTTGGATCGGGCGCGATAGCCAATGGACAAGAGTTCACAGTCAGGACGGGTTAAGGCCAGCAGTTCAGGCTCGACCAGTTCATCATAAGCCACTAGATCCGCGGTACGCAGAAGCCGCTCGGCCCGGACTGTAAGAAGATCAGCCGGGCCGGGTCCAGCACCCACGAAAAAGACTGATCCCTGAGACTGCTTCATGGGCGCGATTCCTCGGTTTTTGCCTTGCGAAAGCCATGAGAAAAATCGGCGGCATAGAGCCGGGATTCGGCGAAATCAGTCGATCCTAAAACCCGGCCGATGATGATAATGGAATGACTGGTAAGCTTCGCATCCGTTACCTGGGCAGAAATATTTTCAAGAGTTCCCTTCAGGATCAGTTGATCCGGCCACGAGGCCTTGTAGACGATCGCCACGGGGCAGTCATCGCCTAAAATGGGCCGCAGCTGCCGGGTGATTTTTTTGATCATGGCTACGCTGAGGAAAAGAACCAGAGTGGATTTATGCTGAGCGAGAGCAACCAGGTCCTCCCCTTCCGGCATGGGGGTCCGGCCTTCACAGCGGCTGAGGATAATCGTCTGGGAAAGCTCAGGCAAGGTCAGTTCTTGGGAAATTGCTGCGGCCGCTGCCGAATAGGAAGAAACGCCAGGAACCACCAGATAGGGAATACCGGCCTGATCAAAGCGTCGCATTTGCTCGGCGGTCGAACCATAGATCATAGGATCGCCCGTGTGCACGCGAGCCACATCCTGCCCTTGATCATGGGCGTCTTTGATGATGCTCAGGATTTCATCCAGATTCATACTCGACGTGTCGGCAATCAAGGCATCTGGCGCCGTATCCTGCAGCAGCTCACGCGGAACCAGCGAGCCCGTATAGAGCACCACCGGACAGCGTTGAATGAGTTTGCGCCCTTTGACCGTGATAAGATCCGGATCACCCGGTCCTGCACCGATTATATAAACTGTCATGTCCACCTCATTAGCAGCGTAAAATGGTGTCCCGAACGATTTCCCAAATGCCTCGCGGGGTATGTCTGAGCCAGTCGGCTGGGACAACTCCTCCTTGCGGCTCAGGACTGTATTGCAAACAAAGTCGCCACAATCTTTCGCTGACGGATCCGTTGCGAAAAATTAAAAACAGATCGACCAGCA
>JBGSRE010000585.1:0-6893 GCA_041737755.1 Oligoflexus sp. | reverse complement strand
TCGACAGCATCGGTCGATGACATGGGTAGCACGATTCCAGCACCTGAGGCTCCAGATCTGACCACCGACACAACCGATACAAACATGGTCACCAATGGAGCGAGCGCGACTGTCTATTTTGCCAAAAACAGTTCTCGAGTCAGCCGAGAATTCCGCGCCGAACTGAAAGAGCTGGCTGCCAAGCTAAAAGCCGATAGAAGTTTGAAGATTCATGTTAGCGGTCATTGTGATAGTCGCGGCAGTCCTGCTTTCAATCGCCGCCTCGCGCTGAAACGAGCCAAGGCTGTGAAGAGCTACCTCGTCAAACTGGGCGCAAAGAGCAAGCAAGTGAATGTGAGCAGCTTTGGTAAAGATAAACTGGTTCAAGCCGGTGAATCGGAGCAGGAGCATCGAATGAATCGTCGCGTTGAAGTTGAGTTTCAGTAAACTCTGATTAACGGGATTAAAAAAACCCTGCTTCGGCGTTGCTGAAGCAGGGTTTTTTGTAAGATCAATTCAAACTCTTTTACTTCTTATAGATGACCCTGAATACCACCCGACGATTCAACTGGCGGCCCTGGTAGTTGCCGTTGTCCGCGACGGGCCTTGTCTCGCCGTAGGATCGAGCTTCGATGGAATTGGGATCCACCTTCAGCAGCTGCAGGAGGTACTGACGAATCACCTGAGCCCTTTGCAAGCCGAGTCTATAGTTATACTCTTCCTGGCCGACAGAATCCGTATGACCCTCGATAATCACTTTTTCGAAGTTAGTTTTCTTGAGATGAACGCTCAGAGTCGTCAGGATTTCCCGAGTTCCCGGCAGCACCCGACTGGCCGAATCAAAGACAAAATTAATACCGCGCAAAACAAAAACTTCATCTCCTTCACCTGCTGGCTCTGGCGGGCCTGGCTCTGGATTTTCCATAAATTGAGGTACAGGAACAGCCGCAGCTGGAGTCGCCGATGGTTTGACAGGTTTAGGAGGTGAGACCATCCGAGGCGCTTTCTTCTCCCCCTCAAATCCAAACACGTAGTTGATACCCGTATAGATACGCCAGTCAGCAGAGGCAGTCCCATTGCTGGTTTCTGTTCCTGCACCTGCATGAAAGGCCAACTGATCGGTGATGTCGTGTTTGACGCCAAGCAGCATTTCAGCCGCCGATGATGAGCGAGACTTGACCGTTTCGGTTTTCTCGGTCGGCACACCGGCATAGATTTCAAAAATCAATTTTGAATCGAGGCTGGTGAAGAGATAGCTTGCGGCCAACGAAGCGATATACTGATCCTGCAGGGGTTCGATCGGAAAACCTTCAATTTTGGTCCCAGTCGATCGCTTACGGTAGCCAATATTCCCGCCCACAGCCACGCGGCTAAAGGTGGTATCAAAAGCGAATTCGAAATTTAAAGTCGGTTTAGCCCCCGCACCAACATAGGGATTATTTTCCGTAACGTTGACATTAGTGGAAAGGATAAAGGCAATACCGCCATCGCGATCGCCCCAAAGACGCCACTTGCTATTGCCGCGAACTTCGGTGACGCCATTCCGATCAAACTGGCCTCGGTCGCCATCAAAATTCACATTTTGATAGATCACCGATGGAATACTAATGCCTATGTCCCAGAAGCTCGCAACCCCCACACCAATATTGACATCGGCGGCGATGATCGAGTCATTGATCTTCGCATCACGACCGTTGGCGTCCTCATAGCGAGGCAGAGTGTTTACCGCATAGTTGGAAAACAGTCCGAGGTTGAAGATACCCTTGCCCAGGGTTTCTGAAGATTGCACCGTAACGAAATCCAAGCCATTGGTCGTGGCATTGAAGTTCTGCAAATCGCTGCCGGTAATGTTGGCAAAGCCCAGCGATGCCATTGCACTTAGGAAAAATCCTAAAATGTAGCGAAAAGCCTTCACCTCACACCTCCTTGTGTTTGAGGTCGGCCCCTGATCTTTGGCCAAAAGTAATCAGAGGTGGTCGGGGACCACCTCTGATTATACAAAAATCTAGAACTTTTTGCTTAAACGACTTGGGGAATCGAAAGAAACCCCTTTTTATTTGCCCGATTGAGTCGGATTGTTTTGTCCGGCATCATCATCGCACTTGCCTTTGGAATCACTTTGATTCGGGCACTTGGGCGGTGGTGGGGGCGGAACAGGGTCCTTACCGGTCGGAGGAGTCGGCTCTTTGCCAGTCGGAGGAGTTGCCCCCTTAGGACGACATTCTGTTTTAATATCAGTCACTTCAGTCGGCTGCAAAACGCCATCGCGATTCTTGTCCTTACCTTTTTCATGGATCACCACCGTTCCATCGCAATCATAGGACTCGCTGTCCTCGGGCGGAAGTTCTTTAGTGTTCTCAAGTATAGGGAAATCATTAGGAACAGCATCCGAGCCATCCTTTGCCCCTAAATCGTCACCACTGGAAACCAGATTTTGTTTCTGGACATCCTTGAAAGACGCTCGACACGAAAACAAGCCCAAAACGAGACCACAGCACAACAATGAGTTAACAATACAGCGCATAAGATTCCACCTCTAATCAATAAGGGACTCACGTCTAGAACATGATCGGCAAACTACCGCCTTAACTTGAGAAAAATTTTATTCCTTCAGAATTTCAACTGCTTATGGCGCCAATCAAGTCGGTTTCGGCAGTCGGCATCGGGATTTCTTGCTTGTTATGCTGCTAGAAGGTAGTAATGGGACTTTGCATTTTCGACTGTCCGGAGATTTTCATGTCGCTGACCCGCAAGCAAAAACTGATCTGCTGGCTTGCCTATGGCCTTGTCTGGCTTTTTCACAGCAGCTATCGCTATCGCCGACTCAATGCCGAGGTCCGGGAAACGGCCAAAGCTCAGCATAGTCGCGGATTGGTTGCTTATGCCTGCTGGCACCAGAATGCTCTTTCGACAGTCATGGCTCATTCCTGGCGCCGCATGGCCGTCCTTGTTAGCCGATCCTTTGATGGCGAAATCATCGCCTTTGTGATCAAACACTTCGGCATTCACTCTTCGCGGGGCTCATCTTCCCGCGGTGGTCGAGAAGCCCTAAGGGAACTGATCAAGCTCACCAATGCCGGTTATGAAATAGGCATCACGGTTGATGGCCCGCGCGGGCCGCGCTATGAAGTCAAGGCCGGTGTGATTACCCTAGCCTCACGCACCGGGATTCCCATTCTGCCAACTGCTAGTCGGGGACGCCGGAGCTGGACCCTGGTCAAAAGCTGGGATCATTTTCGAGTACCCAAACCTTTCAGCGAGGTTTTGGTCCTCTATGGGACACCTATCCTCGTCCCTGAACATCTCAATGATGAGGAACTTCAGGCCACCCAGACCAAGATTACTGACGCCTTGATGGAACTCGAACAGCAGCTGGCCTCCCTCGTGAGCGAGGACCAACCCCAAACAGCGAACGCCCGAATATAAATAAATCCAGTTTTTTCCAAAGTTTAAGCTTTTTCTCAATCAAATCCACTTTACTCTCCTGCGCCACAGCCGATGAGTGATTGGGTCTTATAGAGACGTGGGGCGGTAGCAAGTGAGTCAATTCTTGGAAATCATCAATCCTTACCACCCTCGGAATATTCCGAGACGGTCGGCATTCCGCCACCATTGTGCTTCGAGAGGTGGGTTAAGAGCATGACTATCATCCACGTCAATTTCCGCGATAAAGATCACTATATGCTGGTGCGCAAGGTCGAAGAGCAGCTGCATCATTTCGGATTTGAATCGATGGCCGCAGCGATTCCCGAAGATGCGATTGCCTGTGCATTGGATGAAGTCAGGCAGTTTAAAGATCAAGGCGAACGCCAGTCGGCTTTGGTAAAATTAGAAGAGCATTTCAGAAAGCGACGGATGGCGGAAACTCCAACACCAATTTCAGCGGCTCAGGTCAAGCCCAAGATATAATCTCATAACTTGACAGATCCGGAACAACCCGCGCAAAATTGCCTCCAAACCCTCAGTGGCTGGAGGCTTCATTATGACACTGTCCTTCTCAAGTATTGTTCGTCCCTTGACTCTCATCATGGGTCTCACGACTTCTTTCTCCACGCAGGCAAAAGAAACTCGCACCATCATGGTCACAGGAGATGGCGAAGCATCCGCAGCTCCCGATCAGGTGGAACTAACTGTTGGTATTGATGTGACGGAATCAAAGCTTGAAGTCAGTAAAAATAAAAGTGACGAAGCCATGCGCCGTATTTTGGCTGTCACCAAGGAATTTAAAATCGACAGTCGCGATGTGCAGTCGGACTACATCCGGGTGCAACCCATTGCTGAAGACAATTACCCGCGCGCTGCCAATGCAGCGAGCAAGGGTACAATGTACAACACCCGTCGTGATATGCGAATTTTGCTGCGAGATATCAGTAAATACGAAGGACTCTTAGCAGCAATTTTCAACAGCGGCGCCAATAACCTGCATAGCGTCCATTTTCGTTCCTCGACCGCAGCGAAACTCGAAGCCGATGCGCGTGTTTCTGCTCTTAAGTTAGCCAAGGCTAAAGCCGAGGCTATTGCTGAGCAGATGAATCTCAAGTTGGGTCGACCGCTGAGTATCAGTGAAGGCTATCGTGAACCGGGACCGACACCCATGATCACCATGAGCATGAAGGAAGGGTTCTCTCGCGATAGCACTGGGCCAACTTTGGCTCCGGGTGAGATCAAGATCCACCAGATTCTGACTGTTGTTTTCGACGCGGAATGATCCGGAATTTTTGCTCCATCGCTTGTGGCGATAGGAGCCAACAACTTCTACCGATCACCAAGTTCTACATATTCTTCACCTGCTTTCGCCTCGCTTCCCCTGAATTTCACTCAATTTTACCAACGAATCTTCCACCAAGACTTCCGCGACTAACCGAGTTCCTCAGCAAAGTTTTCCTCGTTCATGCTTGTCAATGACTCCGCAGTTGCTGTGAATTTCTCTTGATTACGATCGCTATCGGAGAGATAAAAAGGGCACTCGCTGTACCGTTCTTTTTTAAATCAGGATGATCTTACCCATTTCATAGTGCGGCCTATCCGCCTGGAGGAAATCTATGCAAAAAAACTGCGGAGCTTTGGGATCGATGCTTGGCTTGCTCCTGAGTCTCGCCGAAGCTAAGGCTCAAACGGTTCCAGACATCACTTCGATTGGGCAGGGGACTCATCTTTATCTGCGTTGCAACGCTACAGCATGGGAGCTGAATGACAAAACACGACTGCTTCCCAGCTCTAGCAAATTTCTTTGGGAAATCGTTTACGAGGTCAAGGAACCCTGGATGGTGCAAGGCGGAGATGATTGCATCATCACTGAAGCACCTGAATTCAATGCTTGGGGATCCTGGCAAAAAAATTATGGTGGTCAGTTTACCAATCTCAGAATTCCGGAAAGCAGTCGACTTCGCCTGCAAGAGAAATCGGATGAAAGCGCAAATTTCAAACTAGTCTATCCCTCTTTGGGCCGCTATCGCTTCGTTCTCAATACCCGTGATGGCTATTTCTCGGTAAATAAAGAAGCGCCAGCCAAAGCTGGCGAAGTTACCTGGACCTTGCCTGGCAATATCGTTCATGACAGTTTTGATCGACTCTTTGTAAGCAACTACTATCCACAGAATAGTTTATCTCTGGTCGATCCACTCAGCGGACTGCCGCGTTGGACTTACTCTTCCAGCGAGTACTTTTCTTTCTATAGCAAATGTTCCAATAAGGACTTGAGCTTTATAACAGTTAACGGTCGCGTCGCAGCATTATCGGTCCTCACAGGACGAGAGATTTGGCATAATGATTTAAATGGTACTCTTAGAGATAATTATGGCTACCTCAGTTGTTTCCCCAACACTGAGCAAGTTTATGTAAGCTACGGATCAGAACATACAACTCTGGCTGGCCTCAAAAAAACCGACGGGACGCTCTTATGGTCCTGGACGGCACAAGGCTATGCCGGCATTTTAGGCACCGACAGCCAACATATTTTTATTACATCTTACCAAGAGGGGAATACCACTCTTCTTGCCCTTGATAAAAAGAATGGCCAAGAGTTGTGGCGAACAGAAGAAGGTTCAGGATATTACTCCATCGCTGATGATGGTTTGCTTTACCTCATCAACGGGCAAACGATCCGGCGGATTCATGGCGATACGGGCCATATCCTTTGGTCCTATTCGGGACAAGCTTCCGACTCCATCTGGATTTCATTCGAGCAAAATCGGCTCTTGCTGCACGAAAAATCACGCATTAGCCTGGTCGATAAAAACCAGGGCGAACTGATCTGGAGCTATGATTTCAGTCGCTACGCGAAGCTTTATCCTTATGCTCAAATCTTGAGATCGGGGGTGATTCTTATTCGCATCAATGATTATAGCCAGGCTTGGAGCAAACAGATTGCTCTCGACAGCAGAACAGGCCATGAAATCTGGCAACGTGAGGATGAACAGCTGAGTGGCTATTACACTGAAGATAAACAAGGAGGCCTCTGGCTCATCGATGGCAAGACTCTGAGCGGTATCGATGCACGAACGGGTACCACCCGCTGGAGTTTCACCCTGCCATCAACCAACACTGGGGAAAATATCATGAGCATAATGGAATGCGATGGAGAAAGCCTCTTCGTTTCGTATGGCTTTATCCGAAGTAAATATCCACCCATGGGCGTCCTGGCTTTTGATGTCAAATCAGGCCGTTTAAAATGGCAAAGTTGGTTGGAAACTTCGCTCTACTTGGTCGGCAGCGATGCGAATAGGCTGATCCTGAATGCTGGCTACTATGGTTCTACGAAGGCTTTGCAGAAATAATTAGTCGCTGGCGCGAAATTGAAAATTTCGCCCAGAGACTATCCTGAGCGAAGCGAAGGATCTCGTGTTATCAGATACTTAGCGCCGGGATCCTTCGTCGTTTCACTCCTCAGGATAGTCTCAGGCGCTTTAGGCGCC
>JBGSRE010000568.1:0-1999 GCA_041737755.1 Oligoflexus sp. | reverse complement strand
GATTGGGCTTCGCATCAGGCTGATCTCTATAAAACGGTTTTTGAAGTCAAAGGGCTCGTGCAAAGTGTGGATGAAATTCTGAGCTGGATGCAGGGCCGGACTGATACGCTGCTCATCGTCACAGCTGATCACGAAACGGGTGGCTTGAAAGTGGGTGCGGGGAGGGGAGCATCGAAACTGCCGGATCATCAGTGGACCATGCCTCAATCCGTCGATGGAACCTTGTCCCACAGTGGCGTCAACGTCCCCGTCTACGCAATCGGCACAGGTTCGGAAGTCTTTGCAAAAACAATTGATAACACGGATATCTTTACGCTCAGCATCAGAGCCCTTGGATTGGAATCCATTCACCGCGTGTTGAGTCAAAATCTTTGATTTCTGAGGCGGTGGGGAAGAATCCATTTTCTTCCCCCTGAGGCTTCCTCCTATCTCATCCCTAAGCAACTTCCGTCTCTTTTCTTCCTGCCAACGAAAACTTAAGCGCCCGAAACTCTTAATAAAAAAAATTCACAGTTTTTGACGTTCAAGTTCGACAGCGAATTTCTGATTGTTAATGATAATGAAAATCATTATAAGGTCGAACTAAGGAGGAACTTGGATGCTACTGGAACAGCTTCTGGAACCTGGCTTGATGTTCTTCGATCCCAGCAAGCGACTTTTTTGGGGAAGCATCCTTGGGTCATTGCTGCTGATTATCATCGTCTCGGGTTCGCGGCGGGGTGAGCATCTGCGCCGTCTTTTTTTAGGAAGGATTTGGCTGCATCGCTCATCGCTAGCTGATATGAAAATCATTTTGATCAATACCGCTTTTCGCGCACTGATCATACCCAGTACTTTTCTGAGTTCCGTGGCCATCGCCGCCTTTATCTCTTGGTCTTTGACTCGCATCTTTGGTCATAAGCCGGAGCTCGGCTGGCCCGCTTTTTGGGTGACAGCTTTCTATAGTGTGGCTATTTTTCTTGTCGACGATTTTGCGAGATTCTTCTTTCACTATCTGCAGCATCGCTGGCGCTGGCTCTGGATTTTTCATCAGGTCCACCATAGTGCTTTGGTTCTGACACCCTTAACTCTTTTTCGCAGCCATCCCATCGATATCCTTTGGGCACGATGTCGGAATGCTTTAAGCTATGGTCTTGTCACGGGGATTTTTTTCTTCTGTTTCGGCCCAACGCTGACCGGCTGGGATATTCTGGGCGCCGCTGCCGCTGGGTTTCTCTTTAATCTGGCTGGCTCCAATCTTCGTCATTCAGAGCTGTGGTTACACTTTGGTCCGCTCGAGCCGGTTTTCCTTAGCCCTGCAGCTCATCAGATCCACCACAGCATGGATGCTGCCCACTATGATCGAAATTTTGGAGTGTGTCTGACGCTCTGGGATCGCCTCTGGAAAACCCATTATGATCCCAGGCAACAGCAGGAACCCTTGCAGTTTGGACTGAGTGATTCGCCTCTCTCCGATGCCAAGCAAAGAGTATGGACCCTCTTCGTCCATCCTTTTCTAAGTTTTTTTATTCGAGATCCCCCGCCAGCAGGACTAGAAATTCACAGGGTTCAAGCTCGCAAAGGAGCAGTGGACCATGGCGCCCCATGGTCCGCTCGGTGAAGGGATCCCACAGAGGCGTTGAACCCAATCCCAAGCTCTGCATATCTAATTCAAGACTTTGCTTCTGATGAATATCCAGATTAACAATGACCAGGGCGATCGGCTCTTGGGCGTTTCGAGGTCGACGCAATCCCGCAATAATCGCCGGATGATTGGCATCGATAAAGCTCAGATTGCCTTGCTCTTGAAAGGCGGCATAGCGGACCAGGAGTTCGTTGGTTTTTTTTATTAGTTCACGAAAATCAGCATGCTCGCTTGGTAAAACGATGGGCGGATGGCGGCCAATAAATTCGAATTCAGGCTCGGAACGGTCGAAACCGGGCAGAAAATTCAAGATGGGCGAGCCAAAAGCCTCTATATTTCACGAAAAGGATGGACGAAGAGGGTCCATACTCTTTG
>JBGSRE010000566.1:0-2801 GCA_041737755.1 Oligoflexus sp. | reverse complement strand
CCCGCATGATATGCTCATGAGCGGTCTCACCAGCCTCAATATCCCGCGCAAATCGAAACTTGGATCCGGCATACTCCAGCGTGCGCTTTGCCAGACCGAAGTAGACCTTCGCGTCTTTTTCACTCAAGCCTGTGGTACGCTTGCGAAAGTCCTCGATACAGGCGTCATTGCAAAATTTCTTGGACGGGATGCTATAGGCTATCGAAGCAATTTTCATAGAATACCTCGCTTATTTACTTTCCAAAACACCGCTTCAGGATCTGTTGGAGACGCTTCACCAGCCAGTTCGGTTGCAGCAGCAGCTGTTTGCCTTGGCCCAAGAGGAACACGAACCCGCGGGTTATCAATTCATTCTGTAGGAGCAAGGTTAGAGTCAAGAATTCGACAACTGGCAGCTCGTAAATGAGATAGAGATCTGGGATTATCGCTTTCAGGTAGTGTGCGAGCGTGACTATCAGCAGTCCATAGCCATAGTGTAAGACATAGGCCAGCCAGAAGTAACGCGATATAGCCATGGAGCTGATATCCTGTGCCCAACGCCGCTGGGCCAGCCAGGATTGAAGCCTAGGATCAACGGAGAGTCGTATGAAAGCCAGGACCCATATCATGTGGCTCCAGAAGATAAAAGCTTCCTGGCGATAGGCTTCGCATGAAAAATGTTCGCCTAAGCGGATGTTAAAGTAGGCACCCCATTGCGGTACAGACAGAGCGAGGGGCACCAGCCAGATGGCCATTTCACGCTTGCTGATAGCCAGTCGGGAAGCTCTCCCTGACTCGATCATGGACTGCAGCTCGTAGCCCAGAGCGTAGCCCATCCAAATCAGTCCGATCCATGGCAAAGCAGGCCACTCGCTGATTTCACGTCCCTCGCATGAGGCGACTCCGAGCACGTGCTGGAAGTCATCAGGCACGAAGCTGAAGAAATGCGCGTATTTCCAAATAGGAATCCACAGGATAATAAAACCCAAGATTCCAGCGCCGCGGACCCACGAGCGGCCCAGCCTATCGAAGAGCAGGTTGTTCAGCATCCCTGTTAGGAATAGCGTGTATACGTCCCAGACGAGGACGTATTTTTCATGCATGCACATGCTAAGAAAAATCCAGCCAAAGAGTATGACGAGGAAGATGGGCTTTTTGCGGCGGGTTGAATGTTTAGCCTGACCCAAGAGCAGACTCGACATCAATACTATGGTGAAGCCGCTGAAGGCTAAAGCCCTGTATAGTGTTTCCGCGGTCCTGACGATGACGCTCTCGCTAGAGATCGCATCGAGGGAAGGTGTGTACCAATAAAAAAGGCTCATATGAAAGCCAATAATCGCAAAGTAACTGATCAGACGGAGGATATCAAAACCGTGCCATCGAACTGAGGCGTTTTGCTCCAAGAGCATCCCTCCCCTTGGGGAAATGGTCATAGCTTTAATCTCAAGCCAGCCTGCGCCTTGTCAAACAAGAGTGGGCGGGCTGGTATGTTCGGCGCGCAATTCCCGCCTTAGGACTTTGCCCATATTGGATTTCGGCAAGTCCTGGCGCAGTTCAATAATCTTTGGCCGCTTATAGGCTGAAAGCTGCGTGCGACAAAAGGCAGTCAGTTCGTCGATCGTCAGACTGGGATCCTTGGCTACCACGTAGGCTTTGACCAACTCACCTGAGTTTTGATTCGGAACGCCGACGACCGCTGCTTCCAGCACTTTGCGATGGCTCAGCAGAACATCCTCGACCTCGCTTGGGTAGACATTGAAACCAGAGACCAAGATCATATCCTTCTTTCGGTCCACGATATAGTAAAGTCCTTGCTTTCGATAAGCGAGATCGCCTGTGTATAACCAGCCATCTCTAAGGACCTTCGCGGTCTCTTCCGGGCGCTGCCAATAGCCTTGCATGACTTGCGGCCCACGCACGATAAGTTCGCCAACGGCGCCATCGGACAGTTCCTGATTAGCGGCATCGATAATTCTAGCCTCGGTATAGGGCAAAGTTTCGCCGATGGTTTGGGTATTTTGAAGCTCGGGCGGGCAGAGGTGAGTGACAGGTGAGGCTTCGGTGAGCCCGAAGCCCTGAATAACTTGGCAGCCGGTGATGTCTGCAAAACGTCGGGCCACAGATTCCTGAAGAGCCATGCCGCCAGCGATCGCAAATTTAATGCTGCGGGGAGCTAGCCTCTGAAAATGCGGATCCTCATTGAAAGCATGAAATAAAGTGTTAACTCCAGTAACGACCGTAATTCTATATTTTTTGAAAAGCGCTACGGTATTCCTGATGGGAATGGGCCTGGGCACTAGCACCATCTGCATCCCAAGGCTAACGAAAGCAAGAAAATTAACCGTCATGGAAAAAATGTGATAAAGAGGTAAAGCACAGAGTACAATCTCGACACCCGGTATAACACGAGTTCGCGCGGCTTCCTGAAGTTGAGCGACATTGGCCAGAATGTTTTTGTGACTGATCATCGCTCCCTTAGGCTCGCCTGTTGTACCACCGGTGTATTGCAGCAAGGCTAAATCATCCGGGTTGATGAGCGGAGGATGCAGTGGCAAGGAGCGCCCCTTGGCCAGTGCTGTCAGATAGGGAATGACCGTGAGGCTATGATGCGGCACGAGCTTCTTGAGCTGGAGTAGAGTCTGGATTCCCCAAGCTTTCCAGCGGGGCAAATGATCGCCAACCCGAGTGACAATCACATGCACGAGTGCAGTTGCGGGCAGAATTTGCGTCAGCTTTGCCGCAAAGAGGTCGAGAATCACAATGGCTTTGGCACCAGAATCCTTGAGGAGATGGAGCATTTCACGAGGCGTGGATAAAGGATT
>JBGSRE010000520.1:0-4680 GCA_041737755.1 Oligoflexus sp. | reverse complement strand
CGCGGCAGGGTGGATGTCCTTTCTCAAACTGGGTGTCGATCTCTTTCCCAACGTGACCTTTCCCTTTGTTTCGGTCTGGACGGTTTACCCTGGGGCTGGACCCAAGGAAATTGAAACACTGGTTTCAAAGGTTCTCGAAGAACAGATTGCCACGATTCCCGGCTTAAAAAGTGTTGGTTCGTCCAACCAAGAAGGGCTTAGCGTGGTCTCTGCGGAGTTCACTCTGGAAACCGATGTGAAGTATGCCGAACAGCAGATCAAAGATAAGATCGCACTGGTCCGCCGCAATCTTCCTGACGGTACGGAAGATCCGTTGGTGCGCAGAATCGATCCTTCCGAACAACCCGTGGCTATTATTGCTGTGCAGGCGGATCTACCGCCGACTCAACTTTATGATTTAGCAGATCGTATCGTTCGACCTCTCTTGGAACAGATTCCGCAAGTGGGACTCGTCGAAGTCTTGGGCGGACGCAAGCGCGAGATTCATGTCCTACTCGACCGACAGAAGATGAAGGCACGTGAATTATCAGTGAATATGGTAGCCCAGAGACTGGGTGCTTCCGGCTTGAATATTCCAGCCGGTAAAGTCACCGAAGGTGGCAAGGAAATCGTCTATCGAACCTTGGGTGAATATAGTTCGCTGGAAGAAATCGGCAAGACTGTGGTCAACTTCCTCGGCAATGAAGTGCCTGTCCAAATCAATGATATTGGTCAAGTCACTGATGCCATGAAGGATGAGAGCACGCGCACCTACTTCAATGGTCAGCAGGCTATCTTTATGAACGTCTATCGCCAATCCGGATCCAATACTGTCCAGGTGGTCGACAATGTACTGAAGAAGATGGAAATTCTAAAAAAAGATATGGAAGTCCGGCCCGGATCTCCCAAGGTGCTCTTGGTACGTGACGGCAGTAAACTGATCCGGGCGAATATCGACGATGTGGAAGAGTCTATTATCATCGGTATCATCCTGACCATTATTGTCGTCTACTTTTTCTTGGCCAATGGACGGTCGACGATCATCACTGGTCTGGCACTGCCGAACTCACTCTTGGGTGCCTTTATTCTGATGGCGATTTGCGGATTTACGATCAATATCATGACCCTCTTAGCCCTGAGCCTCGCCGTCGGGCTGCTGGTGGACGATGCCATCGTGGTCCGAGAGAACATCTTCCGCCATCTCGAATTGGGCGAATCTCCTGTACAAGCCGCCATCAAGGGAACGACCGAAGTTTCTCTGGCAGTTATTGCCACGACCCTAGCTGTGATCGCCGTGTTTGCGCCCATTGCATTCTTGGACGGGATTGTGGGTCAGTTCCTCAAAGAATTTGGCCTGACCATTTGCTTTGCCATGATCATCAGTCTCTTCGATGCCTTGACCATTGCGCCGATGCTCTCGGCTTACCTTGCTGGCGCCAGTCATGAAACCCCTAAAAGGGGCCTTGCCTACTATACGATTGGCTATCCTTTGCGGGCCTTCAGTCGCTTTCAGGATCTCCTTGAAAATGTTTATGAGCGACTGCTGAAGACTATCGTCCGAGTCCCCTGGTTGTTTATTGTCCTGGCACTCGGGGTCTTTTTTGGCTGCATGAGCCTGCTTCGCTATGTACCGAAGACTTTCCTCTCGCCTCAGGATTTCGGTGAGTTTCTCATCACCCTCGATACACCGCCTGGAACCAGTATTGAGGAAATGTCCAAACTGGCTCTCGAAGTCCAAGGCGTGATCCGTAATTTTTCGGAAGTCGAGCGCACTTCTTTGACGATCGGCAAGAATGGTAAGAGCAACTTCGCCGAGTATTTTGTGGAATTGGTGCCGCGCAAAAAACGCAATATCAACACCTCAGAATTCAAAGATGAGCTGCGTAAAAAGCTGGTGAAGTATGCGCGGGCTAATCCTATCGTCAAGGACATCGACCTTGTGGCGGCAGGGATGCGACCCTTTAACGTCAATATTGAAGGCGCCGACCTAGCTCAAATAGAAGTGATCTCACGCGATCTTTTCAACCGCATCAAAAACAGTCCCACTCTGAAGGATGTCGATATCAACTATCGCCCTGGCAAGCCGGAAGTGCAGATTCGTGTGGATCAAAAGCGCGCCCAGCGTCTGGGTGTTCTCGGTAACTCGGTGGGTGCGGAGCTTCGCGGGCAGATCGAAGGCGTAACCCCGGCCGTGTTTCGAGTCAATGGCGATGAATATGATATTCGCCTGCGCATGAAGGAAGATCAGCGAAATCTCAAGAAAGAATGGGCGCAGATCTATGTACCGAATATGAACTCTTCCAATATTCGTCTGGCCGACTTTGCCAACTATGAAGAAGCCGAGGGCCCGGCGACGATCAATCGCCGCAATCGATTGCGCTACATTCAGTTGAATGCTGATATCACGCCCAATGGTCCTGGTTTGGATGCGGCCATGAGAGAAACGGCGCGGATTCTGACCGAAGACATGAAAATTCCCGAAGGCGTAAGCTATAAGTTCGTCGGCCAAGGGGAAAGCTATAAGGAGATGATGGAAAACATGGTCATTGCCATGGCGCTGGGTGTGCTCTTCATTTATCTCGTCCTGGCCAGTCTCTATGAATCTTTCATTACTCCTCTGACTATTATGCTGGTCCTGCCCCTGGCGATTTGCGGTGCGGTGGCCGGTCTCTATCTGGGTAGCAAGTCTTTGGATCTCTATTCAATGATCGGCTGTATCCTCCTCTTGGGGGTGGCGATCAAGAACTCGATCCTGCTGGTCGATTTCGCCAATCATAAGGTGCAGGAAGGAATGTCCCGCGATGATGCCATGGTCTTGGCCGGCAAAACCCGACTCCGGCCGATTTTGATGACCACCTTTGCCTTGATTGCTGGCATGCTTCCGATCGCGATCGGTTTGAATGAGGCTTCAGCCCAGCGAACCAGTATGGGCGTGGCGGTGATCGGTGGTTTGGTGTCGTCGACTCTCTTGACGCTCATTGTCATTCCGGCGGCCTATGCCTATATCGATCGATTCCGCGCCTGGAGTTTGGCGATCATGAAGAAAATTTTTATGGCTCACTAAGATCCTTGGCATCCTGAGGTATGGATGGAAGTCAAAACTCGCATCAGTCGTTCTTTGCAAAAGCGCCTCGTCATCGCCATCGTGGTGGCGAGCTCTGCAATCACGACTGTTTTCACCGCGATATCCTTTTATATGGATTACCAGGTGGAAAGTCGGGCTTTGGAGGCCACTTTTTCCAGCATAGAGCGGCAAGATCTCGAAGGTCTGGCCCACTCGCTCACGGATTTGAATCGTCAATCCGTGCAAAGCAAGATCCAAGAAATCACTGGCAGTAGTGATATTGAGCACGTGATGGTCTTTGATGAACAAGGCCAGCTCTACGCCGAGGCCAAAGCTGAGCAAGGGCAAGAGCGGATCAAAAGCTATCTCGGTTTGGAAGGCTTCTTCGCGCAGAGCCAGCTGATGAAAACCTATCCTTTGATTCACCCCCTCAAAGCTCCTCTTCAAATTGGCAAGCTCTCGGTGGCACTCACGCAGCAGAATATGTATGTTCGGCTGTCCAATAGGGCGAGCTATTTTTTCTTGGCTCAAGGCTGCAAAACTTTGCTCGTATCCCTCTTGATTGCCTGGATTTGTAGTCTGCTCGTCACGCAGCATCTTCGCCATATTGTCAGCTACCTGAGCCAGTATAACTTCGAAGCTCAAAAGCCCGAAGAACCACTCTTACTGCTGCGAGAACCTCCGCAAAAGGCCGATGAGTTGGATGCTCTGGTGGAAACCTTGAATATCCTAGCCGCTCGCTTGCACTATTTTAAATCTCAGGCCCAGGAACAAATTGAGCGAAAGGATCAGGAGATTCGTGGTCAACGACTTATTTCTAGTAATGTCGCGAAACTAGCAACACTCGGTGAGATGGCTGGGGGAATCGCTCATGAGATTAACAATCCCCTGCATATTATCAAAGGCTACAACGATATTCTCGTCGATCAGCTGGGACAGGGCATTATGGATCGTGAGGTCCTGCATCGGGCTTCTCTGGTCATTGAAAAGAATAGCAATCGGATTGGTCGCATCGTCAGCAGTCTTCTCATGTTTTCCCGTAAGGGTGATCAGGAAATCTTTGAGTTCACCAACATGCCCCGTTTGATCGATCAGGTCGTCTCCATGACCCAAGCCCTGGCTGAAAATCATGGCATCCGTTTTTTAGTGGAAATCGATGATATCGAGGAACAGCAAAAAGTCGAATGCAATCAGGTCCAGATAGCCCAGGTACTGATTAACATCATTAATAATGCCATCGATGCCATTGTGGAAAAGAATATTCGGGAGCCCTGGATTCGGGTGACGGGCCGTTCTTTGCTTGATAAAATAGTGATCGAGGTCATCGATTGTGGAGAAGGCATCCCCGATGATGTGGCAGCCAAGGTTTTTGAGCCGTTTTTTACGACCAAAGAAGTGGGTAAGGGAACCGGTCTTGGTTTGAGTGTGAGCTTTGGCATTATTGAGAAGCATGGTGGCCGGCTGTTCTTGGATAAAAACAGCCGCCATACCAGCTTTGTGATGGAACTCCCTTATCAGCATAAATTGCCAGAGAGTCAGGTTTCGAAAGTTTCATAGCAGGGCCAACGCGAGCCGACCCTTTCGATCAGCGAACGAATTCCAAAGCTTTTTCAATGACACTTTGACCAAAGAAAGTA
>JBGSRE010000511.1:0-15691 GCA_041737755.1 Oligoflexus sp. | reverse complement strand
TTCCTGACGGCCGATGCCGCTTCGGAAGATCACTTATCTGCCATTTCTGCATGATGGGATGAACTAGAATTGCGGGGTCCTGAATTTTTAGTTAAATCCTAGTAATTCAAGTTAGATAGATCCCCTTGGGCGGGACGTTTTGCAAGAAAAAGCCCCTGAAAGAGCTTTCTTTCAGGGGCATGTGTGTCGCGAGGGAATATTTTTACGCCTATTGCTTATTGAAGGTAACCGTCTTATCGACTTCAACGGGGCGCTCTGCTTTTACCAGAGTAGCTTTTGCCGAAGGTTCGGCTAGGTACAGGGTTTTGCCTTTCGCATAGACTAATCCGTAGGTTGTCGCACCCACGTCGACGGGGATCTGGCAAACGCCTTGACCAATGGTGCCAGTCACTTCAACTGTTTTGTCGACACTCCAGTTCGATACTCCGCACCAGGTAATTTTATTAAAGGCGCTGACCAGAAAATCGGAATTTGGAGTCACCTTAACAGCATTTATAGTTGAATTCAGTCCGGCATAGTCACCACGATCCTGAGCGTCTTTTTCCAGCTCGTAGTTTCCTTCGTACTGAAGATCGCCAATTTTGGTCTGGCATGCAGCGTCTTGATAGAGAACGTAGGATCTTGTCAGATTGTTGCCACCAAAAGTTAAAGTCTGTTTGGCAGAAATATCCAGAGCATTTCCTAATGCATCAAAGGCAGCACAGTCTGAGCTCCAACTTCCCACAACGTCAGAATTTTCCCAGAGATTAGCGGCGGTAGCCTGCACTTCTTCGACTGGTCCTTTGTCATCATCATCGGAATCGCAAGAAGCGAGAAAAAGTGATGGTGCCAAAAGCATGATAGCGAGGTGTTTTTTCATAAGCGCTTTCCTTTAGTCCGTAATTGAATTCGACAAGCACATGGAGTCTGCTTGAACCGTCCTACTCCTCTCCTAAGCACAGAGCGTTCCAAAATAGGTATGGAATCGAAGATAGTTTTTTGTTTCTCTCGGGCGACAGACTTGCTTTTCTTGGCTTTGCCTATTTCTTTGAGAGGACATTGATGGTGATTCCATGAGCGCCGGATATCATAGGCAGAGTAAGAGGAATGACGAAGATTTGGAGGATGGGAGTGGCGCGATCCACTTCTCTCATCAGCTTGCTCGATTCATGCCAATACTGCTATAGATTTATTGTCGTGTTTTCTGCACAGGACGCTTCCTTGCGAAAAATGCAGCACCGACGATCTTACGGCGACTTTCTAACAATATTGGCTAGGCCGCTTCATTCATCGAGCCTTGAAAATCAAGGCGTCAACACAGCCAATGCTGGTCGAAACGCCGCCAGCTCTCTCGCATACTTTTCGATCGTGATAGCTCACAAATCCTTCGAAAAGAGTCAGCAGAGTAATCAACGCGCCAACCAAGATAAGCAGCTTCGTAGCGAAAGAACTATTAAACATCTTGTTGTCGAACATGTGTCGCTACTCCAGCTGCGGAAAACCGTGACGGTTTCATGATTCTTGGAATTTATTTTCGTGGGTGCATTGTTTCAGGATATGCGAGAGAGGGGCAAGATCAAAATCAAAAGTTTTTCATTTTTTTATGTTGATTTCTTCGAAGTGTTTCTTCGGAAATCGAAAGATGGGGGCTCCAGGCTGATTGAGAACTTAGTGATGATCTGGACGAACGCGAATTTGTTCCCAAACAGGATTAGGGTCTGTTGAGATTTTTATTCCGCTAGATGTCAAAATCTAAGTCAAAAGCAAAGTCGTCTTTCTTAGAATTCAAGAACACCTTCTCTAAAACTAGAGAACCCTAGTCTGGACTTCGTTCAATGTCTTGCATTTTCAGTAGCTTAAGCTATGGCAAAGAACTTGCTCTAGGGACAGCGCAGAACGAAAGGCATCGAACACAGTTCAGCGAGGACCACCATGCAAGCGTTTCCACAAACAACAGTCACGAACTTAGATTTTGTAACTCTTTATCAAACTCACGCTTTGCTTGTGCGGACGATCGTTCGGCGGTTCCACTTTACGCACGCGACTACGGAAGATTTGGTACAGGATATATTCTTCAAAGTCTGGCGCAGTCTCGACAAGGTTTACAATCACGAATCAATAGCCGCTTGGCTCTGTGTCATCGCCCGCAATCACTGCTTAAATGAAGTTAAAATCCAAAAGAAGCGGAGTCGCCATCTGGTTTCAGTCGAGTTGATCGAAGAATGTAAATGGACCAACGAAGTCGACGGAAATCAAGTCGTTTCTAAAAGTGAATTCGAAGAGTTTGCAGTAATCTTGCAAGATCTGATAGCCAGTCTTCGCGATGAAAGTCGACGAGAAGTGGCCCGACTTTTCTATGTCGAACAAAAATCACTACGTGATATCTGTATGCAGCTTAACATGAAGCAAAATACTGCTCTCTCTCACCTGCGTCGTTTCCGGTTGATCGCGACCAAAACTTTGCAGATCTTCATTGAAGAACGCGCAGCTGAATAGAAGCCTATTCGAAGCGAATATAGCCGATCTTTATTTGGGGGTCCCCGACGGCCTTCGGCCTGGGGATGACGGTTTTTTTTGATGGTTTTTGGGCTTCGATTTAGGGATCCCCTACGGCCTTCGGCCTGGGGATGACGGTTTTTTTCGATGGTTTTTGGGCTTCGATTAGTGGATCCCCTACGGCCTTCGGCCTGGGGATGACGGGGATTTTTTTTGAGAGTTTTTGGGCTTCGATTTTGGGGTCCCCTAAGGCCTTCGGCCTGGGGATGGCGGATGATGGCGATCGCGACTGGATTCGAACCAGTGACCGCTGGATTAGAAATCCAGTGCTCTATCCAACTGAGCTACGCGATCAATCGAGAGACTTTTCTTAACCTCCCGCAGGGGTCCAGTCAACCTAGTAAATTGACCATTCCCCATAAATCCCTCAGACCACTGAGATTTTCTAGCCTATCGAATCGCCAATTTGGTCCAATACCGGGCTGTGGCTGGGGAGGCGTGGGCTAGCTTCTGGCCCAACTCCAGGCTCTGCTTGCCGCCAATCTGCTGAATTGCATGCAGAATGCGGTACTGAACATAGAGCGGATCCTTGCCCTTTTTGTTCTGCTGCACCGCATAGGCCGTCGCTAAAAGTCGCAGGGCAGGGGGGTGGCCGGTCCCTGAAAAACGCTCGCCCATCCGACTGGCCGCCTCGGCTCGGACCACCAAAGCCCGATCGAAAAGACCCCACTGCAGAATTTGCCCACATAAACTGGATGATCGCTGCGAACAGACCTGGATCCAGCCCGTTCGCCACTCCCAGCTCAGCTTTTCAAAGGTGATTTTGCGCTTTTCGAGGTCTTTCCAGGTGGATTTGTGCTCGGATTCAGCCATTTTCATAAAACGCTGCCAGTCTTTTTTCTGCGGACTGAGCTGCCAGTTCCAGGTCGGCAAAGAGCCGGCCTGGACCCCCCAGGACTGCAGCAACAGGACCAGAATTAAGCCGAATAGGTAAAACTTGCTAAAAGCCCCAAACACCATGATCGCTCTCCACCTTAAAGTGTTGACTTAAGTCTCTAATATATCTTGGCTTAATTGGTTTACTTTAAGCTTGCTCTAAAGCGCTTTGGCGAAAATGCCGATCCACCCTCATGGCCCTTCGTTTGGTCCCGGTACGGACAACGAGAGGAGCCCGCACAAGGTTACAAGTCGAGTGTGAGGAGTCGCAATGAGCGAACAAGTTTGGTACCTCTACCAAAATGGACAGCAGGTGGGTCCTTTCGAGACTCAGCAAGTTTCGCAGCTGTTCCTGAATAACATGATCGCCAAAGATGGCTACATTTTCAAGGTCGGCTGGAAGGATTGGCGTCCCATTGAAGAAGGCTATGAAGCCCTCGGCATTCCTAATCCGAATGCTCAGGCTCAGGAGCCCGTGTCGCAGGAAGAGTATAAGAAGCAGGCGGAGAAACGCCTGGAGGGTGCTCCTCGGGCTTCCATCAATGGTCGAGTCGTGGTCCATAACAACGGTCAGCTCACCATCGGTCAGGGTGTGAATATTTCGGTGGGCGGCGTCTTTGTGGAAACTTCAGACCAGATCTTCACCATCGGTGAGGCCCTGAAGCTCTCGGTCCGCTGTGATGGATTGCCCAAGGCCTTTAATGCCGAGGCTGCGGTGATTCGCTACAGCATAGACAGTCGCTTTCCTGTTGGCTACGGTCTCCGGTTTACCAAGATCGAGTCTTCAGCCCAGGCCAGCATTCAGCAGTTGGTGGACGATGCCAACCGCCGAGGCGACCGCGGACGATTTGTTAAGTGAAGACTCTTTAGAGGCGCTGCAAACGTTGAGAAATGAGGGATTTTATGTCGGACGGAGCCCAGGAACACACTGCCAGTTGGAAGACTTTGGAATCTTTAGAGGAAGCCAAACATTTGGTGGATCTCGGAGCCCTTCTCATGTGGAAGGACTTTAAACAGGTTCGCAAGGTGCTGGATGACAATCAGTTTATGGAATTGGTTCGCTACTGCGCAGGTCGACTGTCAGAACGCGTGGAAAGCCGATTGCCTGAAGAAATACTGATCGAAAGCCTGCTCGTGATTTTTGCCAACTGTCACAATGAAGATATTTTGGTGGCCTTCCTGCACGAAATTCTCGAGCAGCCCAACCGCATGGAATCCTGCACCATCCTCGTCGAGCTGGCGATCACAGCCGAGGTATCCGATGCCGAACATTCCGAAGAGATCTTTGCCATCGCGGTGGCCCTGATCTGCGAACTTGGGACCATGGTTCGTCAGTTTCAGCAGTCCAGTCCACGAGAAATGGGCGTTCCGGCCCTGCGGCTTCTGGATCGAATTTCGACCTATCTCTTGTCAGTCAGCAATAGCAACGATAACTGCATTCGTCTGAGCTTGCTCCATTACTTCGGTACCATGGAAAAAGGCAAGACCAACAAAGTAGGCTTCAATCGCATCATGGGCCGCTTTGGTCACACGGTGCTGGAGCATCTCTTCACGCTACTCTTCAACAAGAAGACCGAAGCGGTGGCCTTGCAATTCCTGCTGGAAAATATTCCCCATATTCTGGAAGCCGATGATCATGCCCAGACCATACTGCAGGAAACCTGGAAGCATTATCTTTTGAAAAAGCCCGAGCGTTTCGCGCTGTTTATTCAGGCTCTGAGTCAGTATCTTCTGGCCATGCCTGATGAAGAAGCGCGCGTTTGCCGCAAGATCTATCTTCAGCATCTGGCTTTGCTTTTGAAAAAAGTGGCGGAAGTGGATCATCGTGAATTGGGTCGAGAGATCCTCGGTGCGATGGCTAGCTTTGCTCGTGAGCCCTTCTTTAAAGAGCTGGTGCCCATGATCGTGCGGGATTCATCCATTCGGGATTCCTTCCGCACCTTGGTTGCTAAAATGGCCAACGCTACCGATGTGGAATCGGTATTGGATGGAGCGGATTCCTTCCGCTCTTCCAAACGAGGTCGTAAGCCGAGCTTTGCCAAGACGGACAAAACTCGAATCATCTACCAGGTGAAGTTTTTGGGAACCCAGCATTCGGCCAAGGCATCGTAAGATTCAGGGTTCCGGGGCAGATTCGGCCGGTGTCGGTGCAGGTTCATCAACTGGGCCGGGATCGCTGCCGCCTTCGGCGGGTTTGATCTCATCCCCAAGGATGAAGTCGATCGAAGTCTTCTTGCCGAGCACATCACTGATAAACCAAGCACCGTCCCGTTTCACCACGGAAACGGTGTTTTCCGTTGTGGTCTGGGGAGCGTTTTCTGGTTTCGCAGCTTTGTCAGGACCGAGGTTGCGATAGCTCAGGGTAAAGGTAATCTCGGTTTCACGCGGCGTCCGATCGCGTCTTTCCACGACCGAATAGCGTTCCAACTTAAAATTCTGTTTGATAAAAGCTGAGGTGATCACATCATCCGATGCGCCTTCCAAAGCGTTTTTCAGATTTCCCATTGTCAGCTTCAGCAATTCTTTCTTTTGCTCGACCTCGGTCATATTCAAGGAAATGTCGAGATAAGCCTGAACCACCTCTTCGGGGGTCATCGACTCTCGACTGGCGCTGCACATCTTGCTGCAACCGATAAGCAAAAGAAAACTGAAGAGGGACACGAGTCTGAACTTGCGCATTAAGGGTGCTCCTCCGGAATGGTGCCAGTCGGAACTGTTCCGGCCGGAGCGGCTCCTTCAGGGCGAACAGCGTCGATCACAGAAGGCGCTGTTGGACCTGGGATCGCACTGCCCTCGGCAGCGGGAACTGGCTGAATAGGTGATGACTTAGGGGCAATGGACGGGCTGTCCTCAGGAACGGGCTGATTGACATTCTTCAGCCGGATATCGCGATTCTTCTGCCAGACGGGAACCTTGGGCAATTGCGTGGGCACACCTTCAGGTGGGCGTCTGGATAAAGAGGAACGATCATAATTATAAGAGCCATCGCTTTCACCGCGATAATTCGAAGCCGGCATGGGACTGTCTGAGTTTTCATTACGGGTCGTTATAGGCGAGCCGCCCCGCGATCTTCCGACCTGCATCTCGGGTCGGCTGATAGCATGCACGGGATACTCGAGAGCATCGCGGAACCAGGAGACGAAATTTTTCACATCCGCAGGAGAAGCCTGAGCGATCTGAGCCTGCCCGAAACGGGTCAGTGAATTGAGATCACGGTTAATCGTATAAAGCTTCTGATCCGTGAAGAGCACTGTTGGGGCGATAAAACCATGTTCCGGACGAATGAAAACAGGAATATTTTGCGCCTTGAGGTAGCTCAAACGCGAGAGATATTGATTTTGCTTATCACGTCCGAGGAACACCTTGACGTCAACCTTTCGGTATTTCGCTAAAAAAAGCGCCGATACCACATCACCATCAGTAAGATAGTCCGTGATCAGCCACACTCTTTTCTTGCTTGAACCTATGAGTTCTAAAACATTATGACGTAATTCATCGAAGTTTGCAGTATTTTTGAGGCCAAAGCCCGGAACAGGAACCGGGGCCTGCGGTGCATAGACGGATTCATCGTTAGAAGAAAGCCCGACTTGGGCAAAAAACAAAAGACTGAAGAGCAGGGGCAGGGAACGAAGCATGAGTACCATCCTTGGATACCGGGTTTCCGCGAACCCTTGATTATTTTTTGCGAATAATGAAAGCCCCAAACCCGTCCATATCATCCTGATTTCCGGCATACACGGCGAAAAGTTGGTCCCGTGTTACATATTTCTTGTAGTAATCAGGCAATCGGGGCAGAGGCGACACCACCTCTATCGTATCACTGAACTGTTGCTCCAGTCTCTGCAGATGGTCTTCGGTTTCCTCGGTTTCAAACGAACAGACGGAATAGATGAGCTCGCCGCCCGGCTTCAGCAGCTCCAAAGCGTGCTGAATCATCTTCCACTGCTGCTCTGCAAGTGGGGCGATGATGTCGGCCTTTTTGTGCCACTTGCCTTCCGGGTGACGGCGCAGGACGCCAAGGCCGCTGCAGGGCGCATCCAACAGGATTTTATCGAGCTTTTTATCGGGATTCCAAGCCAGGAAATCTTCCTGGACCCAATGCGAAGCTTCGTGACCCAGGCGATGCATGGTGTCTTTCATCTTGGCAAACTGATCCGCGTCTTTCTCGACGGCGTAGAGTTCGATTTTGCCTTCGCCCAATTCACAGATATGCGAAAGTTTTCCACCCGGACCCGCACAGGCATCGGCTAGGACCTGGCCTTCGCTGGGAGCGACCAGATAACCGATGAGCTGAGAGGCCTCATCCTGGATCGTGTAGTAGCCACGACCAAAAAGGCTTTCCGGGGAAGTGTCAGGAGAGTGAGCCAGGTGCAGGGAAGATCGCAAAGGCCGACGTTCGCTCTTGGCCTTTTCCTCACGCAGCATTTCATCCATGAGTTCGGCCGATTTTTCGAGCGAAGTTTTCAGACTGTTGATCCGGACGCTGATCGGCGGTTGCTTGTTGTTCGCTGCCAGCATCTGCTCCATGCGATCAAAGCGGAATCGTTTAGACCAACGATCCACCAACCATTGCGGGTGCGAGAACTGCAAAGCCAAATACTCACGCGGCTTGGCGATTTTGTCTGGTTTCGTGAAATAGGCGGCACGACGAGCAATTTGTCTGAGAATGCCATTCACAAATGTGCAGGCATTGTGCTGACCTTTTTTGCGAATATATTCCACGCTTTCATTGACCGCAGCACGGTCAGGAACGCGATCCATGTAATAGATTTGATAGGTTCCGACGATCAGGGCGGCGCGGATCTCAGGGCTGGATTTAGCCAAGTCTCGTTTCGAAGTATTTTGCAGAATCCAATAAAGCTTGGAATACCAACGAAGGCTGCCATAGACGATTTCTTTAATGAAATTGCGATCCAATCGTTTCAGTTTGGAATCATGCAGCGCATAGAGCTCATTGAGCACTTTGTCTGGCTTCTTGCGTTGATCCATGATGGCAACGAAGGCGTCGTAGGCTATTTCTCGGGCAAGGGAAAGACTCAAGTCAGGAAACCTCCTGAAAAAGGGAAAGACAGCCATACAGGAGGCTGCTGTCAAAATATATAGCAAAGCGCAGGTGAAAACCCTATGAGGGACATAAGGTCAGAGCGAGGGCTCGCGGCGTGGAGTGACGTCGTTGTCTTCTTCGAGAAAGCGGCTCACCCGACGATGAGGCTCGTTACTGCTGCGTGACAATGCCCGGCGGCTCTTGTGAACCTCATAGCTTTTACGGAAAAAGTCATAGCCAAAAAATAGTGCGGCAAACAAAGCGCCGATAATAAAGGACGTTAGAAACGCCAGAAATCCTGCGACGCGATACTCCCCAAAATAGGGAACGTTCACATAGACCCTGTCCATGTTTAGGAAACCAAAATACCCACCGTAGCCCATGCCGACTAAGACAATCAGAAAGCTAATGAAACGGCGTAGATAACTCATGGAAGCTTCCTCTCAGCAACAAAGAAAAACGGGCCAGTTAATTGTAACTGGGCCCGTTCTAGCTATCAAGGGCTGTTGATGGCCCGATATTGGGTACCTCTAGCTAGTCTCTGGCGCTTAAAGCGCCAGAGACTATCCTGAGGAGTGAAACGACGAAGGATCTCGCCGATAAGTACCTGATTCCACGAGATCCTTTGCTTCGCTCAGGATAGTCTCTGGCGCTTTAGGCGCCAGAGACTAGCTATCTGAAGGGCAGGCCCAGTCCATTGCGAGACCCTGGCCTGACCGACATACAGAAGAATTACTTCTCGACGTCTTTCGCAGCCTTTGCTTTAGCAAATGCATCAGCCAAACCGGTTTTTGGTTCGATATTGCTGATGTACTGGCGAAGCTCGTCACCTTGCAATTGACGTTGCAGGGCTTTGCGAGAAAGGGAGAACTTGCGTTCTTCACTGTCGCTGGAGAGAACAACGAATTCAACTTCGTCGCCTTCTTTCACAACATCTTCCACTTTGCCCACGTTTTCGTCAGACAGTTCGGAGATATGAATCATACCTTCGACGCCTGGGGACAATTCCACGAAAGCTCCAAAATCAACGATTTTGGTCACGCGGCCTTTGCCTTTGGTACCAGCAGAGAATTCGCGCGAAGCTTTGACCCATGGATCATCGCCAAGTTGCTTGATGCCGAGGGAGAAGCGCTCGTTTTCTGCGTCAATTTGCAGAATCTTAGCTTCCACTTCATCACCCTTCTTGAAGAGATCACCAGGATGGTTGATCCTATCTGTCCAGGAGATGTCGGAGATATGGATGAGGCCATCGATGCCATCTTCGATCCCGACAAAGATACCAAAGTCAGTGATATTGCGGATTTTGCCGCGGATGATATCGCCTTCCTGATATTTCTCTTTGACGATGTCCCAAGGATTTGGCTCGATCTGCTTCATGCCGAGGCTGATGCGGCGGTTTTCAGTGTCCATTGCCAAGATGACAACTTCGACTTCATCACCAACTTGCACAACCTTGGAAGGATGCTTGATACGCTTGCTCCAGCTCATTTCGCTGATGTGGATCAAGCCTTCCACGCCCTGCTCCATTTCGACAAATGCGCCGTAATCAGTCAAGCTGACAACAGTGCCTTTGGCGCGGGAGTTGACGGTGTAACGCTCGGCCACGGTGAGCCAAGGATCATTCTGCAGTTGCTTGTAGCCGAGGGATACGCGCTGACGAGCTTCGTCATACGAGAGGACCTTAACTTCGATTTCCTGACCCACTTCAAACATCTGAGAAGGATGGTTAATCCGGCCCCAGGACATGTCTGTGATGTGGAGAAGGCCATCGATTCCGCCGAGATCGATGAACGCACCGTAATCGGTGATGTTCTTAACGATACCCTTGAGAACAGCCGCTTCTTTGAGGTGCGACAGAGTTTCGCTACGCAGCTTTTCGCGATCTTGTTCGAGAAGGACGCGACGGCTGAGGACGATATTGCCGCGTTTCTTGTTGAACTTGATGATTTTAAAGCTGAGTTTCGCGCCGATAAGCTTGTCAAGGTTGCGTACAGGACGCAGATCAACTTGCGAACCAGGCAAGAAGGCTTTGACGCCGATATCGACCGAAAGACCACCCTTAACGCGGGCGATCACGCGGCCTTCGACGATTTCGCTCTTCTCATAAGCGTCAGAGATGCGATCCCAGGCGCGGAACATTTCTGCTCTCTCGCGGCTCAGAACCATCTCGCCATCGTTGTCTTCGAAGGAGTCCAAATAGACTTCCACGACATCGCCTTCCGCTACGGAAAGTGTGCCGTCCGGCTGCAGGAATTCCGACTTAGGGATTTCGCCTTCGGATTTATGGCCGATATCAACGATCACGGAGTCGTCAGTAAAACGAACAACGCGGCCGCGGACGATCGAACCTTCTTTGACTTCGCCAGTGTCTGCTGAGTTCAGCATGTTGGCGAATTCTTCGCTTTCGCCCTTCTGATGGTCGAAACCGGTATCCTCATCCTCCCAGCGGATGCTTCCGATACCTGCAAGCTTGGATTCGTGTAATTGCATAAATGTGGTTAACTCCTAATACTGTCCGCCCATCGGACATATTTTTTTGCTAGAAGCTTGAATCGTTATCATGCGGGTCTACAAAAGTCAATGAAAGCGCGCTAAGATGAAATCAGTGACCGGAATGCCCTGGCGCTGCTGCACACAGGAACGTTGTGATGATGATTGCCAAGAGTTTCAAGCGGTGTTCATACTATCTTGTCTTCATGATATCCCTCGGCCTTCATGGGATCGCCTTTTCGTCAGAAACCAAGGTCGGGTCCAGTGACGCCAAAGTGACTGAATCAGCGAGTCCAAAGACTGTCCCGCCCAAGCCCTTGCCTCCAGCAAAAGCCAAGGAATCAAAGCCAGTAAAGGTTCATCAACCAGCAGCAACTGCTGCCGCCGCAGAGTCCGCCAAAAAAACTAAACCAGCCGTAGAAACTGCCAAAGGCGCAGCTGCCGCAAGCTTGCCAGTCGTGTCTGCCGACAAGGCTGCCCTACCCGAGGCCGTTCCGCCAGCAGTGCTGGCAGCATCTCCCGCTAGCGTGAGCGAATCTGGGGAAGCATGTCCCACGACAGCCATACCTGCGCCTGAATGGGATCGATCGGAGACTTATAAGGGTATGCCTTTTCAGTCAGGGGAGGAGTCTCGATATATCCTTAAATACGGACTTTTGAAAGTCCATGTTGGCTATGGATTTCTGCGTGTGCTGCCGCCTACCAAGTTCAGTACACCTGTCAGTCGAAAAGATGCATCTGTGGTTTCAGAAGGCCGATGGCATCGAGTCTTTTCCGCCGAAGCCTATACTGGCGATTGGTATAAGATGATTTTTGCCGGTCATGACAAAATGCAGGCCTATGCCAGACCTTGGGATTTTGGAGTGACCAAATTCTATATCAGTCAGAATGAAGAAAAGCCCTTTGTCAGACGATTTCATGCCGAAAAATGGCTGGATTTTGATCATGTGTCCTGTAACGTCCATGAGCGGACCCTCGACCATAAGAAAAAGAAAGAAAGCCTAGCAGATCACTTCCTTCAACCTGCAGCGTTGGATGCTTTGAGTGCACTGTTTAAACTTCGCACCTATACTTGGGAACTGAATAAAACGGAGCGTATTCTCGTCTACACCTCCGAAAAGAATTGGTGGCTGGAAGCGACGCCTATTGCCGAAGAAAAAATCACCACGGAAGCCGGTGATTTCCGAGCGCATAAACTGGAATTGAAAACCTATTTAGGCAAGGAGTTGCAGCAACGAGGCAAGCTTTTTGTCTGGATAGCCGCCGATCATCCCCAGCGTCCGATGATACGCGTTGAAGGAGTCGTAACTTTCGGTTCCGTCTATTTGGAATTGGATCGCTTCACACCGGGAGCTTCGTGAAAGTTAGCAGCAAAGGAGAGCCGATCCGGCTCTCTTGCCTTGCGCCGATCACAGGCCAGCTTCGGCTAAAGTCTCGACAGCCTTCAGTTGTTCCTGTGACAATTCCTTGGGAATTTCCAGATCGACGACCGCGTAGAGATCCTGCTGCTGGCCTTGGCCATCAGTGAATCCCAGGCCTCGCAATCGAATGCGCGTTCCGGCTTTGACGCCGCTAGGAACTTTGATCTTCTTCGGTCCATCCGGGGTCGTCACCATTTTACTGCAACCCAAAAATGCTTCCGAAACTTTCAGGGGAAGAGTCACTTCGATATTATCTTCCACGCGACGGAATTCCGGATGTTCGGCGACCTGAATCATCACAAAGAGGTCGCCTGGAGCGCCTCCCGTGCGCGAAGCAGCCCCACGTCCACTGATGCGAAGTCGAGCGCCGGTTCGCACACCCTTGGGAATGCGGATCGTCAGCTCGCGCTGTGTTCCATCACTCAAGGAAAAGCTGACACGACGTTCCGCACCGCTGAAAGCTTCCATAAAGCCGATGGACAAGGGATATTCTACATCCTGGCCTCGCTGTGGGCCGCCATATCCCCCGCCTTGTCGAGCGCCTGCTCCTCCTGCTCCGAAAATACTGGAGAAAAAGTTACTGCGACCACCAAGACCCATCTCCTCAAAGATAGAGCCAAAATCGGTACCCCGGAAAATGTCTTCCGAGCTGTATTGCTGATGGAACCTTTGATCACCATAAGTGTCGTACTGCTGGCGTTTGGCTGTATCCGATAGAACGGCATAGGCCTCATTGATCTGCTTGAACTTTTCCTCAGCCGTCTTGTCCCCTTGATTTCGGTCAGGGTGATACTGCATGGCAAGTTTACGATAGGCCTTCTTGATCTCGGCCTCGGTCGCCGTTTTGGGAATGCCTAATGTTTCATAGTAGTTTTGCACAGTTAACCTCAAATGGGGACAGCCTAAGTTCCTTTATAAAGATGAGGCCAAAGGCGCGAAAGTCAAGTCCCAGAATCGTAGCTATGATAAAATCAAGCTCAGTCCGCAAGACTTCATAAGGGGAAGAATTCCTTGTACCGAGTAAACGTTCAAGGCTGGCTCATCGTGCTTTTTACCGGTAGCAGTCTGGGTGGACTGGTCTATGTCAGCTATCGTCAGCTTTCCATGCGCGGCATGCAGGCCGAAGCTCGTCTGATGCTGAGCTATATGCAAACCTTGCAGAATGTCTATCACATCGAGCAGAGTCAATTCGCTAAATTTGAGACGTATTACGGTGCTCCCACCCAAGGCAATGATAACTGTGAACAGCCATTGGGAGCGGCTCAATTGGGATTTCTCCTGCATGGCTGCCATGACATCAAATCTCCAGCTCCTCGCTATGCCTATCGCAGCCTTCCCAAGGGGGAGTCAGGTGTTAGCTTTAGTCTGCAAGCAATTGCCGGAAGTGATGCTCAGGGTCGCAGCCTCGTTTGCTTTGCAGCTGAGGATCGAGAGTTTTGGGTACTTGAGCAAAATCAGGACATAGTTGCTATAGAATCGTGCTGGTAGAAGGCAAGACCGTAGCGGCCTCGTCTTGCCTCTCTTAACTTAAATACCTTTCTGACCGAAGCGCTTTAACGGATAACCCGAAAGAAGCGATGGTCATGATCAAGGACGAAGTTCCTCACATTAAAGCCCCAAGCAGTCTTGGTTTCGTAGCCGGAACCATGCTGGCGAATACCGTCTTGTCCGGTATCTGGGTGTTTGCGCCGGTGGAACCGACGATTCGCCTTGTGGGTCTTTTGCTGAGCTTTGGAGTGGTGGTCTTTTTCGCCAAACGCTGGTGGGATCGTCGTCTTGCTGCCTATGATCAGATCTTGGAAACAAATCAAAAAAACCGCGAGGACTCTGCTTCCATTCTCATGTCCGAAGCGCTGCAGAAATTTGTGGTAGAAAACATGCGCTTTGCGGTGTTTAGTGTCAATGAACAGCTACAGATTCGCTTGGAAACACCTATTTTCCCTAAAAGTCTCAGTGAAGTCGCCGATCTTGACGGCCGTGATTTGATTGAAATGCTCGGGCTTGTGACACGTCTGTCACAGGACGATCTCCAGATGCTGAAGTTTCAGTTGAGCCATGCCTATGGTATGAATAAAATACAATGGACCGCAACTTGCTTCAGTCTGCCACCCGAGGCACAGCTCAAACGCGGCGCTCATGCCTTTACTCGGCTTAGCTATTTCCCCGTATATCACGAAGAAAAACTGGTTTCTGTAAACCTGATCTTGCAGGATATTAGCGAGATAAAAGAACGTGAAGTTAAAGCCGAGCAGCAAAGAAAAGATATGGAAAAGTTCTTTGCCCTCTTGCAGGTTTCGGATTCTCTCTTTGAGCTTTTCATGGGTGAGACACGAAAACTCTTCGAAGAAATCAAATTGGACCTAAAGTCTCTGCGTGAAAAATCCAGTGTCAACACTATTGAAACAGCCAATCGCATGTTTCGGGCTGTGCATACGATTAAGGCCAATGCGAAACTTTTCAAGCTGAACTCGATTCAAGACGTAGCCCACAGTGTGGAAAGTTATCTGGAAGAATTGCGCACAGGAAAACGCACGTTTACCGCGCCAGTGCTGGCGGAATTAACCCAAAAAATTATGGCCATCAGTGAAGAAGTCTATTCCTATGCGAGTTTACGCAAGGAGATTTTAAATACTTCGGAACGGAACACGGCCTTTAACCTGAAGTATCGAGTGCAATGGATTCGTTCCCTTATGAATCAATTTGCATCGATTCTGCGGGATCCGAATTTCGAACAGCGCCATCTCAAGTTGATTCAAAAAGAGTTTGGTCGGGCGCTTTCTAGTTTTGATAAAGCTTCGATGCGGGAATACATCCCGGGTTATAACGAAATGCTGCAGGAAGTGGCCGCATCCATGGGCAAAGAAGTCAACGAAATTGAGACCGATTTGGAATATCATCACTTTGATTCCAGCACACTTGCCCGGATCAACGATATTCTTTTGCACTGTCTGCGCAACTCCATCGATCACGGCATTGAATTTCCTGAAGATCGAGTCGCTGCAGGTAAGCCACGCGCGGGACAGATTAAGTTGAAGACGACCGAGCTGGAAGGCATGGTCAATGTCGAGCTTTCCGACGATGGGCGCGGCTTAGACCTGGAGAAAATAAAGGCCAAGGCCATCGATATGAATATCGTGACCGTAGAAGAAGCAAACCTGATGTCGGAAAAGGAGATTATTCCTCTGCTTTTCCATACGGGCGTTTCCACGGCGACGACGATAACCGAAATATCGGGTCGAGGACTGCGTGACGCAGAGCAATGATTTTTTCGAATGTTTCAAACGGCATCCGAAGCCTGTCCATTTTCCAATTCGCCTCGCGTGGC
>JBGSRE010000502.1:0-7932 GCA_041737755.1 Oligoflexus sp. | reverse complement strand
CGCCAATACCGAATTTTTATTGCCATCGACAAACTCGAGTCTTCCTCCCCAAGTGTTCAATCGAATTTTGGGTTGGCCGTTTTCGAATTCGAAGTAGGTAAAGGGCGAGCCAGCCGTCATGGTCGTATAAAATCGACGCTGGGAACTATCGCTGGTTTCTGTAACGACATGCCAATCGCCAAAGGAATCCAATCGAGTTTTGGTGCTCGATCGATCCATGGCTCGATTCCAAATCAGAAGCTGGCGTTGCACATCAGCTTCCACAGTCCGGACGAGGCCGCGCGGAATTTCGCTATTGGGTTCATCACGAACGATCGGTCGGCCGAGGCCGCGATAGCCGATAGCAATGCCGAAGCCTTCACCTTCTGCTGGATATTCCTGAACACAGGCACTGTAAAACAAGGGAAAGGGTGAAATCATCTTCACTTCGTCGCGGACCAAAAGTCCACTCCACCAGCGATTGGATGGAACCGGTCCTTTGATACGGCTGGTTTTGTTCACGGGTAGGCGGTACTGAAAACCCTCTGGATTATCGGCCGACCCCATGACCTGAGGTGGAGCGAAGTCCCCCAGTTGGGCTTTGGCGGGCGTTGTGCCCACCGCTAGAAATAAGAGACAGACACCGAGTATCTGGCTTTTCATGAAAGTTCCCCCCTGTCGTTTTTGAGTCTGAGTCCCGGTCATTCTGTTTGTACATATACCAAACAAAATGGAGGCTTGTCCAAGCCCAAACCCCACTTAAAAGACTTGATTTTTTAGAAAGTGTTTAGTCGTTTTGGGTGGTTGATTATAAAAGAGAAGCTACTCGGACACGTTGCTTCTGCGTTAGGAACCTTTATTTATAGATTAAAATAGTCTTACAGACGGCCCGACTCGAATTTAGTTCTCGATACGAACTTGACTTGATTTGTTTGCAGGTTTAGTACGGAGATCGAACACAAGATTGGGCTCGATTGAACGAAAATGTAGGAGAAGTCGGTGGCCATGCTTTTATGTCTCAAAGACATCTTTAAAATCGACAGTTTTACCTACCCTCTTTGGCGGGTCATCGCTGAGGTTTTTTTTGAGCTACCCATTGATGCTCCTGCATAAATGATCCATCGTCGAAAGCTGAGCGACAGATCAGCTGCTTCAGCGTCCGTGCGATCCTTTTAGCATGCGGCTGCCGAGCACTATTCGTAACCGAGGGTTTCGAGGGCAATGACCCCGGAACACCCCAAGCCAAGGAAACGGCCATGGATCAGAAGTTATTTCCAAAAGATTTTTTATGGGGCGCAGCCACTTCATCGTTTCAAATTGAAGGCGCCACGCAGGAAGACGGGCGAGCCCCTTCCATATGGGATCAGTTCTGCGCGGAACCTGGTCGCATTAAGGATGGCAGTGATGGTCGTCATGCCTGCGAGCATTATCGTCTTTGGAAGGATGACGTTCGCTTGATGAAGGATCTGGGTCTGCAAGCCTATCGATTTTCCATAGCCTGGCCCCGAGTGCTGCCCCATGGCAAAGGCCCGTTGAATGAAAAAGGGCTGCAGTTTTACGATCGGCTGGTCGATGAATTGCTAACCAACGGTATCGAACCCTGGGTCACGCTCTATCATTGGGATTTACCCTCGGCTTTGGGTGATCAGGGCGGCTGGCTCAATCGGGATGTCGCTGAGCATTTTGCAGAGTATGCCCGCATCATGGTCCAGCGCCTCGGTGATCGTGTGAAGCATTGGATCACTCATAATGAACCCTGGTGTGTGGCGGTCTTAGGTTATCGGAGTGGCGAGCATGCGCCCGGGATCCGTGACCCGCGCTCGTCGTGGCAGGCAGCTCATCACGTCTTGCTGTCCCATGGTCTGGCGATGCAGGCGATGCGCAGCGAAGCGAGTGACCTGATCGCTGGTATTACGTTGAATCTGACTCCGGCTTATCCTGCCTCGGCTTCGCTCATCGATCAGGCTGCGGCGCGAGATTTCGATGGATCCTTTAATCGCTGGTACCTCGATCCCGTCTTCCGCGGCACTCTGCCTGCCGATATGCTGCCAAAGGTGGAAACCGAATGTGGACCGAAGGGACTCGATTTCATTCATCCCAGGGATTTGCAGACCATTCAGCAGCCGATAGATTTCCTCGGGATCAATTACTACTCACGGGCCATTCTTCGCGGTGCAGAGCAGCACCCGGAACAGCAGCCGATCACCCTGCATCGAAATGAACAGGATGTTACCGACATGAATTGGGAAGTGGCACCGGAGGGGCTTAGCACTTTGCTCCAGCGTGTTCACACCGACTACCAGCCTAAAGCGCTCTATGTGACTGAAAATGGTGCGGCCTATGATGACAGCCCAGGGCCGGATGGTCGGATCCGCGATGATCGTCGAACAAAGTATCTGACCCTGCATTTTTCCGCCATGCAGCAGGCGATGGAACAGGGGGTGCCTTTGCGTGGCTATTTCCTCTGGTCACTCTTCGATAACTTCGAATGGGCCTATGGCTATGAAAGAAGATTTGGCATGATTTGGGTCGATTATGAAACCCAGAAACGTACTCCCAAGGACAGCGCCCGATGGTATAGCCGGGTCATTGCTACCCGCGATCCAAGCTGGAATCCGGTCCTTGAAAAAACGAGGTAAATGAATATGCAAGCGGTCTTTCGTGGTCGAATCTTCTGGCCAATTGTGGTTGGTATCAGCCTTATATTTTCGAGTCTTCTGCAGGCTTCCCCCTTAAAGATGATCAAAGATACCCAGGGCATCAAATTGCAAAAAGATGGTCAGGATTTTTTGATCAAGGGTGTGAACTGGGGAGCTATTCCGGTCGGCGAAAATTATTCCTATGATTTTTGGTCGAAGTCGGATGCCGAAATTCTGGCTGTTTTGGATGTTGAAATGCCCCTTTTGCAGACTATGGGGGTCAATGCCATTCGCCAATTTGCGATGATTCCACCACGTTGGATCACTTATATATACGAAAAATATGCCATCTCTACCTTGGTCAATCATTTGATGGGGCGCTATGGATTTGTGGTCGACGGCGTCATGATGAATCCTGTGGATTATTCCGATCGCCGAGTTCGTGAGGCCATTAAAAAAGATGTGCTCGATCACGTCGATCGCTACCAAAAAACTCCTGGTGTGCTGATGTGGATGCTGGGCAATGAAAACAACTATGGCTTGAGTTGGAGTTCTAGCGAAATCGAAAATTTGCCCCAAGGAGAGCGCGATACGGCTCGAGCTCGTCATCTCTATAGCCTATTTGGAGAAATCGCCGCGGCCATCAAACAAAAGGATCCGGATCATCTTGTAGCTCTTTGCAATGGCGATCTTCAGTATCTCGAACTGATTGCCAGCGAAGCCTCGGCCATTGATATTCTGGGCACCAATGTCTATCGAGGCAAGGATGCAACCGATCTTTTTACGAGGGTGAAGTCAGTCCTGGGCAAGCCGGTCTTTTTCAGTGAATTCGGATCGGATGCCTTCAATGCCCGAACCGGCCGCGAAGATGGTTTGGCTCAAGCAGAGCTCATCAAAAGTCAATGGCTCGACCTCTATCAGAACGCCTATGGGCATGGCCTCGCAGGCAATGCAGTCGGTGGTTTTGTTTTTCAGTGGTCCGATGAATGGTGGAAACATAAGCAAACAGAAAATCTCAGCCTGCATGATACCACCGCCTCCTGGTCGAACAGAGCCTATCCTTTTGATTATCAGGAAGGCTTGAATAATATGAACGAGGAATGGTTCGGCATTATGGCCAAAAGCCCGAGCGATGCCAAGGGGCGTTATCAATTAACAGCACGCCCAGCCTATTTCATGCTGCGTCGCATCTTTGCGGTGAATCCTTATACCGAATCACGCGCATCCTTCGAACAGCAATTGGCAAAGCTTGATCCCCTGGAGTTCGCCAGTCAGACGGAACCCCTCAGGGCTCATGCGCGTCTGGATCAGCTGGAAAAGTTCTTTCTGAAAAGTGCCAACCTGCACCTGGAATCGATTCAAAGTTCGGGACAGAATACCAACAAAACCGAGCGCCAAGGCTGGAAATCTTATGATCATCAGGAATCGGTGACGATGGAGTTCGGCTGGCGACCCCAGCCGAATCTGCAAGCGAGTGCCGCCTTAAACATCCTGGGCCATGTTGCTGAAAACAAAATGGATGAGATTTTCTATGAAAACCGCGGCCGGCCCATCGCCGTGAAGGACGAGGATGGCAATTCCATCATTCTGCAGGATCGGGAGCGGGTGAAACTGCATCGCGCTCAATTTGAATGGGACGATGAAGATTTTAAACTGGAAGGATTTTATCGCACGTCTCATGGTCACTGGGCGGATGAAGGCGATTTTTTTGGACTCTTTCAAGAAACCTACGATTTGCAGGGTATCGATCGCTACAACTCAGACGCGCCTAACGGCATGATCTGGACTGGCAAGCAGAGTTTCGAAGGTTTTAAAGTCGCCTTTGGTCCACAGATTTACTGGGGCGCAAAACCGATGGCGATCGCCAAATACTCGGGACAATGGCTAGGTCTGGATTATACCCTGATGCATCAGGAAGCCTTTGCTCCGCAAGCGACTGTGGTCAATAGCAGCATGACCGATCCGGGGGGACGGGCGGGGCGATCCAGCTTTTATTTCAAAACTTTCGTCCGAGGACTTCGAACGGAGTGGGGGCTTTTGCAATCTGGTCGGGAAAAAATTGGCGAGTCCTATGTGTCCACGGAAAAATCCGCTGAGAATGATTTCAATGACTCCGGCTATCAAGTCAAAACCAATGCTCGCATCCAGGCTATCGATACGCTGGCGGGAAAATTTCGACTCCTCAATACCACGGCTGTGCCCTGGTTTGTCCAAGGCGCCTATCGCGGATTGGTTGCGAATGGGGGCGGGGATGCTTCGATTACCATTACCAAATGGTCGCTAAAACCATCCGAGCGTGGCAATCAGTATAACCTCTCCAGTGGCTTTTCTGTAGGGTCGGGGAGTTTCAGTCTGGCTCCACAATTGCTTTATCAGAAGCCTTTGGTTGGGCCGATTCCAGACGATGCGAGCTTAAAAAGCGACCAGTTCGATCCGGCTACTGGCAGCTATATTCCGGCTTTGCGTCCACGCAATCTGCTCAATGATACCTTTGCTGTGCTCGACAATAGGGAAATGCTGGGGGCAGAATTGCTGCTGGTTTTTGATCCGACTCCCGACAGTTGGCTGTTTGCCTGGGATAATGATGATCGAGAGTCGGCGTCTTTTGCTGCCAGTTTGGATATTGTCTATCGCAAATTTTATACCAGCCGTGATAGCAATCTAGGGGTCCTCGCCAACGGCAGTGTGTTTGCTTTTGCTGCAGCACCACCAGCAAAAAAGCTTTGGGATGTGGTCTTTCGTTCCGTGCATGTGCTGCGTTCTGATTTGCGAGTCATCAACCAGCTGTATTCGGGAACTGGCCAGGCCAATGGCGACAGTCCACGCTTGATCCAACGCTATGGTGTGGGCAGTTCGCTGCGTTGGAAACGCTGGCAGGGCCAGTTGATGGCTAAGTGGAAGGACTGGGGCCTCTATGATTACTACCGCGACTACAACCTGACTTTTCCTTTTCAAGGACAAGTCGCACTTTCGTATGGAATAGAGCCCTTTCGAGTCGATCGGCAAGTGAGTCAGATAGGTCTTCGCTATCAGCTGCGCACTCTGGATCGGTATTCACCCCGTTATCCTTTTGCTCTGGATTCCGGTAAAAAAGCAGATGAACAGGAGTGGACAAGTTATGTCGATATCAATATCTAACAGCATTTTAAGTTTTTTGCTGGTCTTGTTCAGTCTCAGCTGCCGTGCTCCCGCACCGAAGGGGGAAGACCTGCAAGCCCTTCGACTCGAAGAACTGCCTCTCCCATCTCTAGAAGGACAGGCAGGTATTCATCCCAGTCCTGCGGTGCTGCAGGACCAAGCGAATCCCTTTGTAGGTCTGGCGGTGAGTGCAAGCAATCGCTGGGCCATCACAGGATGGGCTATGCAAGCAGCAGCGCCGGCTTCACGCCTTTCCGCAATGTTCTATGTCTGGTCAACTGAGTTGGCGATTGGTCGTGCTGGGGAAAGTCAATTTCAAGTCGCGGTTGCCCTGCGGGAGCTGGCGGGCCATGAGAGTTTGGATGAGCAGACGCGCGGCCTCTATCGCAGCGCTGCTATCCAAGCCTATCAATCCATGCTGGACAATTTTAAAGATAGCCTCGGCTATACGGCTGAGGGATACTCGTATCGATTGGTGCCGCAGGCTTTTTATGCCATTCGGGATTTAGGCGGAACGCCGCTTGGCAAGTGGGTGGAAACAGTGGATCCCAATGGCAAGAAAATCGTCATTGAAAACTGAAAAGAGGACTGCTGGGATGGAAACGGTTGATTCCGAGCACATGCGAACGATGAATAGTCAAACTCTGCTGAAGTTGATTTGGCAGGAACAGGAAATCTCTCGCGCCGAGATTTCCCGGGTTTCGGGTTTGAGTCGATCCACTGTATCGGCCATCGTTGCAGAACTTCTGCAACGAGGCTTGGTGAGCGAGCATGGCGTTCGACATTCCAGCAGTGGGCGTCGACCCGTGATGCTATCTTTTCATAGCGATGCCTATTCGATCATCGGAGTGGATGTGGGCGCCACACACGTGGGCTTTGCTTTGATGAATCTCAAGGGCATGCTGCGTGAATCCCGCTATCGCCTGTGCCCTGTGCAATATCAACCGCAGCAAACCATGGATATCATCATTGAGACGATCCAGTCGATGCAAGAAGCGGCAGAACGGGATGGCTGTCCCGTGATCGGTGTTGGCGTTGGTTTGCCCTGTCCTGTTCATCCGGATGTTCGGCGCTCGCCTATTCATGCCGGAGTTTTGCCTGCCTGGAAAGACTTTAATCCTCGGGAAATACTCCTGCAAAAATTTGCTTTGCCGGTCCTCTTCGATAATGATGCCAACCTTGGAACTTTGGCAGAACTTTGGTGGGCCAAAGAACCAGCACGCAAAAATTTGGCGTTTATCAAACTCGGAACCGGCGTGGGAGCGGGCCTGATCCTGGCCGGCAATATTCATCGGGGCCGCCATGGTTTGGCAGGCGAGCTGGGCCATATGCTTGCTCTTTCGAATCGAGGGTCTCCAGAAAATCTGTGCAATCTGAATGATGTCATTGGCAGTCCCGGTGTTTTGAAAAGAGCGCATGAGTTGGGTCGTTTGCATCCTCACAGTCTTATGGCCGGTTGTACTCTGACAGTCCAGCGCTGGCTGGAAGCGGTGCAGTCCCAGGATCCTTATGCCCTCGAACTCTTCGATGAGGTGGCCTTCGCACTGGGTGCCGCCATCGCCAATCTCTTGGCTATGCTGGATTTGGATTCGATCGTACTGAGTGGCAATCTGCAGTTGAGTGGAGAGCGACTGCTGCAAAAAATTCGGCTTGTGATTCAAGAGCATTTGATTTGGGAGGATCTGCATGGTATCGATCTGCGCTGGAGCCAATTGGGTGACACGCAGATTGCATTGGGTGCCGCTACCATGATCCTGGAAAAGGCCATGAGCGATTTGGATTGGTTCCCGGGTAAAAATCCAGCGGTCTCGCACTGGAATCCACAAGCAAGCGAAGCCCCTGCCGCGCATTAAGCCCAGGATGGTGCCAGTACATTCTTTCTTGCTAAAGGAATAAGCCCTCGCACGCCGCAACTAGGTGCCTGCTGCTGCTTTTTAGCGATTCTCAGTTAAATCCGATCATCCCCGGCAGATGGACTTGCAAAAAAATATTCAGGATAGGGACATCGCTTGCTACACTGAGAGGCCGATACGATGTCGGCCTTAGCTCATGAGCCCTTTATGCATCTCGCACCCTTGATACAAGACCTAGCCGTAATCCTTGGAGTGGCAGCTTTTGTGACCTTTTTCTTCCGGCTCATCAAGCAGCCGGTCGTGTTAGGGGATATTGTCGCGGG
>JBGSRE010000498.1:0-2093 GCA_041737755.1 Oligoflexus sp. | reverse complement strand
GTCGTTTTACCGGAACCCTGGAGACCCACCATCATAATGGCAAGAAGAGTGAATGCTGATCCAAATGCAGAAAGGCATGCGTGAAGAATACAATAAAAATCATGGCCAAGCTGGAGAACAGGGCAGTGCCCTCGTCAATCCACCACATGTATTGACCTGTAATCTGCGACAGAAAACCGCTAAAACATAACTGAAATCCAAAAAATAGCATCGCGTAAAGCGCATAAAATAAATAGGAGCTATAGCGAAGTGTGAGGTACAAAATGAAATTGTATAGACTCATCACTAAAATAGCGCCAAGTAGCAGGCCATAAGCCAACTGGGTCATGACTTTGTAGTATTCAAAATCCTCGGGATACCAGAGCGCAACACGACTACCGATAATGTCACTGCTTCGGTATTGAATATAAAATGTACTTACGCCAGGCGACAAATCTAGAGAAGCATAGGGAAATCGATGCTGACTTCGACCTTCAACGAGCGGCTTTTTGTGACCCATTTCGCTGTGACTGACAAGCCCGCTGGGTTCGATCACATAAATATCGATCCAATCAGTTAGAATCCATTGATCCTCAAGAATAATTTTTTGCAGTAAAGGGGTGGGATTTTCTAATTCAAAGCGTACCCAAAATGTAAGATCTTTAATTCCGACAATATTTCGCCCTTCGATAAAATCCTGACTTTGCATGGCATCATCTAGAGTCATTTTTTTTGATAAGTCGCTTATGTGCTCCATGCGAGGATACAGCGCATGACCATGTATCAGCCGTTCTGCAGCCTTTGCTTGGGACCTGCAAAAAAACAGCGAGAGCAGCAAGGCAAAGAGAAGATGCAGCATCATGGAGAGATTCACTAGTCAATAGATTGAGTAAGTCTTGGCAGACGAAAAACCTAGCCTAACCCCTAAGACTGCTATCGGATGAAGAGCCGATTTACTGGCATTTTAAATTCTTACTTTTCGGATAAAATTGCTTAGCTCGTTTCTGGCGCGCAAGCACCAGAAACGAGCTAAAGCCAATCGTCAACAGCCCCTACTTGCGAAAAAAGTAATAGAACGCAGCCGGACCCTCTGGATCAAGAAACTTTAATAAGTTTTCAGCCGAACCGAGGCCGGAATGATCTGAATACGCAGAGGAAGAGTACCGGGACTTTCCCCATCGAGGTCGATCAGCACCAGCTGATCACTGGTAATTTCCGCCCAGGTCACATCTCGAGTTTCAACCTTGGGATGACTCAAGTGCTGGCCTGTATAAAGCTGCGGGGAATGGATCAACGCATCGACAAGACTCAAATCACCCAGTAGCACCAATTGGAACTTTCCATCATCAAGTTGCGCATCCGGAGTGATTTTCATGCCGCCACCAAAATATTTGCCATTGCCGATGGCTACCAGCCGCACATTTCTTTCCCCCATATCACCTTGATCGGTTTTGATTCTGACTCGACGATTGCTATAGCGAACAAGGCTTTCAACGGTGTTGAGATAGAATCCAACTCGCCCCAGTCTTTTCCATTTTTGGTCCATCAGCTGATTCACCAAAGCGCTGATGCCACAGCTGACTATATTGAGAAAGTATCGCTGCTCGGGTACTTGCTTATGGTTCATGTAGGTGACCCGACCAATATCAATGGCCGTAATGCTACCAGGAGCTCGATTTTTAAAGGAGTCGGCTTGCAGTTGACCACGATAAAAATCACAGCCAGTACCGGCCGGCCAAATGGAAAAGAGACAGTCGGGACGGATGGGCTGGCCATTTTGAAAAAAACCGCCAATCACCTCCATTGCCGTCCCATCGCCCCCGAAGGCATGGATATGTCCAAAACCGTTGAGAATGCCACGCCGCGCTAGCTCCTCAGCATGCCCCTTGCTTTCGGTAAAGACCGCATCAAACGCGCCAATGCTTTGCTCCAGGCGGGCCTTGGACTCTGGCCAATTTTTTCCAGTTTTGCCATTGCCGGCCTTGGGATTGACTATAACTAGTCGCTGGCGCGAAATTGAAAATTTCGCGCAGGGACTATCCTGAGCGAAGCGAAGGATCTCGTGGAATCAGGTACTTATCGGCGAGATCCTTCGTCGTTTCACTCCTCAGGAT
>JBGSRE010000473.1:0-2559 GCA_041737755.1 Oligoflexus sp. | reverse complement strand
GCGCCTAAAGCGCCAGAGACTATCCTGAGGAGTGAAACGACGAAGGATCTCGCCGATAAGTACCTGATTCCACGAGATCCTTCGCTTCGCTCAGGATAGTCCCTGCGCGAAATTTTCAATTTCGCGCCAGCGACTAACTAAGCCATTGAGCACAGGATAGGCCATGTATAGAGTGCTGATCGTTGATGACGACCAAGAGTTGGTTTTGATTATCCAGGACAAACTCAAAGATTTGGGTGAAAGTACGACCGCTTCGGCCGGTTACGAAGCCATCAATATCCTCAAGCTAAGTCGTTACGATTTAGTTGTATCGGATTACAATATGAAGGACGGTGATGGAGCATCACTGGCGCACTACTGCGTGAATCATGGCATTCCAGTGATCGTTGTTTCGTCTTTTCCGGAAAATCATATCAAGCCTTATCTTCCTGAGAATGTTAACTTTATCAATAAATTCAATGCTATAAGAGGGAAATCTCTGGAAGAAATGATCCTGAGGCAGTTGCCCAAAAAGCAAGCTTAGCTATTGCCTATTAAACGGGCACGACGCGGGTTCTTCCCGCGTTGGTTTTTTTAGGCTTTCATTGTCACACTCACCCGACTTGACCTCACTCTAGGCTTCGCGTAACAGGAAGGACTGTTAAAAAGCGGAGCATCTCATGGAATTTGCGCAATTTCAAAACCAATGGCTAAAGACTCGACTGGCTGGCTTAGGCGTGCCATTCCCGGTCACCGTTGCTCCCATGGTGGGTTTGAGCCATGTGGCCTTTCGCCACTTGATCCGCTACTACACACCAAAAGGTTTGACTCCCCTTTTGTTTACAGAAATGCTTTCGACAAGGCGTCTGCCCTTTGAACGCCTTGATCAGGTCGATGAGTTGCGGGTTATGGATGCAGAAAGCAACTTTGTCCCACAACTTTTGGGCAACGAAGAAAGCTACATTGCGCGATCCATGGATAAACTGATGCCTCTCAATCCTTGGGGTTTTGATATCAACATGGGTTGCCCAGCCCGCCAACATTTAAAACACAATTGGGGTGTTCGTCTGCTAGGCGATCCTGCTTATGCAGCACGCATCGTGGCGATGAGCAAACGCCATACTTCGCTACCTATCAGTGTGAAAATGCGTTGTGGAACGGATAAAGCTGATCCAGAATTTCTGGAGCGTTTTACCCAAGGTTTGGAAGAAGCTGGTGCCGATTGGCTGACGATTCATGCTCGAACGCAATCACAAAAACACAAAGGAGAAGCGGATTGGAGTCTGGTCACAGACTTGATTCCAAAGCGTAAAATTCCTGTGGTGATCAACGGTGATATTCAAACGGCTGACGATGCCTTGCATCTTTTACTGGATATCAAGGTAGATGGTGTGATGATCGGTCGAGCAGCGACAGCTCGACCCTGGATTATCTGGCAAATCGCCCATCGACTCGGCTATCCCTATGCGCCCGAGAATTTTCCAGGGAAGGCGCCACCACAAACTCCAGAAGAAGAAGGCCAGGCTTTTCTTCAGGCAATCTTGCACTACTGTGATTTTTTAGATAAGTATTTCGTCAATGAGGAAAAAAAGCTTCGACGTTTAAGGTTTCACGTAATCAACGCCAACAAATGGCTGGTGTTTGGCCATGCCTACTATTCTCGATGTATGAAAGCAAAAAACTTGGCTGAGGTCAGGGCTATGACTCAACATAGTCTAGAGAACTATCACTTCCCCATGAGCCAAAGGATCAGTCTGCTTTGAGCCGCGGTGATGGTTCGACGGAATAAATATTGTGACCATCCAGATTGCCAAGCCACAGCCGACCTTGAAAAGGAACCACTGAAGTGACGCCAGACACAGTTTTTCCTGAAGGATCATGCAAGCTCCTGACCCAGTGCCCTTCAGCATCGAAGGCGGCGATTAATCCGTAAGATAGGGCTTTAGGAATAATCTTTTCTGGAAGAATCGCTAAAAGATTTTTGACCAACGGATTAGGGTGCAGGGCATCAAGCAAAGAACTTCGCAAATAAATAAAAGCAACCCAAAACTTGCCGTCGTCTTCCTGGCTTAATCCATCAGGAAAACCAGGAAGATTGTCCATGAAAATAGTATCCTTGCCTTTATCTGGTCCTGCTAGCATCAGCTTGCGAATGCGATAGCGAGACGTTTCGGCAACGAGGACATAGGAGCCATCGTTCGACAAGGCAAGGCCGTTAGCAAAGCCAAGCTTATCCAAAATTTTTTCTAGCTTTTTTAGTTCTGGGTTGTAGCGGTAGAGCCGGCCTCTTTCAATACCTTCGACAAAATCCCAAAGATGGTCTTCCATAGTGTACTTGGTCGTGGCCTCAGTGAAATAAATCCAGCCATCGGAACCGACCTTCACATCATCGAGGAGTCCAAAGCTTTTTCCCTCGAATTCGGCAATGACCTGGGCCGTTTCTCCAGAGCTTTTAACCAGCCACAGGCCGTGTCGATCGACGCAAGCATAGAGGAGGCCTGTGGCATCGAAATCCAAACCCAAGACCTGACCCGGTAGCTTGGCAAATTTTTCAAAACCGCCGTCGCTGGTAGTTCGATA
>JBGSRE010000436.1:0-3003 GCA_041737755.1 Oligoflexus sp. | reverse complement strand
GCTGGAAAACTACCTTTTCGTTAGTAGCAGCCAAGGCAAGTCTAAGACCGATGTGGCAGGAACTTTGGTTGATGTTAAATCCAATAGCACCGGATTTGGTCTCTTGGTAACGGCCGTCTATCCACTCGCCAAGAACTTCTTTTTGGTGCCTAGCGTGGGTTACACTATGTCCAGCGGGGATTCCGAAGAAGGTACAAACGAAAAAACCAACTCCAGTTCAGGATTCACACTCACACCGATCGCCATCAGAACCACCTTCGATTGATTTTGAAACGGTCTTTCGATGCCAGCAGCAGCCCCCATATTTTCAGATGAAATCCAACTCTATGTGGTTTCTGACTGAATATATGTGGGGTTTGCGTTTTCTTCAAAGTGAACTTGCCAAGATTTCCCCCCCTTGTTAGAAACAGAGCAATCTTTTCCGAGGGATTATTGATGCAAGAAAAAAAGTGGCCGGCCCAATTCCCAGAATCTATCCAGCTCTACAGTCTGGCAACTCCAAATGGACAGAAGATCAGTATTGCTCTGGAGGAGCTTCAGCTTCCCTATGAGGCCCATAAAGTCGATATCATGACTGGCGATCAATTCCTGGATGAATATAAGGTGATCAGCCCCAATTCCAAAATTCCTGCTATTATTGATCCGCATGGGCCGGGGGGCAAGCCTCTGGTCTTGATGGAATCAGGCGCAATCTTACTCTATCTCGCAGAAAAGACTGGTAAGCTTTTGCCTCTTGCTGAGGAAAAGTTTAGCTACCTTCCATGGCTTTTCTTTCAGGTTGGGCATATTGGACCGATGTTTGGTCAATTTGGACATTTCTACCGCTATGCGAAAGAGAAATGCGATCATCCTTATCCCGTGGAACGTTACCGAAACGAAACGAAAAGACTGCTCGCTGTGCTCGAAACACGGCTGGGATCCTCGCCATTTATTGGTGGTCCCCTGTTTTCTATCGTCGACATTTCGATTTATCCTTGGGTCGAATGTTTGGATCTTTTCTATAAGGCAGCTGAAATTCTCGCGCTGGATCAATATCCACTCGTGAAAGATTGGCTGGCACGTTGTAAGGCTCGGCCGTCTTACGCGAAGGGAAGTCAAGTCTGCGCTTGAATCTTATAGAGAGTCCAGAATTATGCCGTCGGGTAATATTTGTGAAAGTCTGCAATCGGCTTCATAGTACTTAAAAAACAGCCGGAATAAATACTAAAATTATCTCTAATTGCAGTTTGTTGCCCATGATATTCAAGAACCGATCTGGTTTGTGTCGAAGAGTATTTTGGAGGTGATGGAAATGGGTGATAAAAGTCCAAAAGAACGCGACAAGAAAAAGAAACAGCATGATCGGGAAGTTGCAGAGATAAACCGGGCTAAGCAAGAAAAAGCTCACAAAGCCAACCAGAATGGCAATCCTGGACCAGGAACCAGCTCTGATCAACAACGTAAAGCAGGCTGACGGATTTTCGAGGACAGTCTAATCGAGTTTGACGCTCAATCCCTTGCAAAGATCAAAACTACCTAAGACCAAAAATTCAAATTTTACCCCGAGATATGTATCGGGGTAAATTCTTTTTAAGCGATGAGAGTTTGAACCGTCACGGGGCTTCCTGTCCCTTGCTTTGAGCAACCGTAGGACCATTGACGGGAGCATACTCCTGAAGCCAACTCGCAACCTGTTGGTACCAAAAGACTGAATTCTGGGGTTTCAAAATCCAATGATTTTCGTTCGGAAAATACAGCAAGCGGCTGGGTACACCTTTTTTCTGTAGGGTATGATAGAGCTCAAAGCCATGGTTCACGGGAACTCTGAGATCGAGTTGGCCATGGATCACCAGGGTTGGTGTTTTGAAGTTCGCTGCCTGCAGATGAGGTGAAGTCGCCTGGTAGAGAGCTGGGTTTTCCCAAAATTCGCCATAATGCGACTGGGTATAAGCGAAGTCTGCAGCATACTGCGAATAAAGGTTATAGACCCCGGCGTGGACGATCAGAGATTGGAAAGGATGGGGTCGACCGAGTAGGACGCTCGCAAGATAGCCGCCATAGGATCCCCCGCCGGCTACCATCCGGTTTTTATCCGCCCAAGTTTGAGCGGCGAGCCAATCCGCAGCCTTGATCGTGTCTTCGTAAGGACGGGTCATCCAATCTTTGCTAATGCTTTCCACAAATTTTTGGCCAAACCCGCTAGAACCGTGAAAATTGTGCCAAACCGTTACGTAGCCCATGGCTGCAAAAACTTGAGCATTCCATCGCCATTGCATGGCATCCGTGATGCCGTTGTGAGGTCCACCATGCAGCATGAGAAAGACGGGGTACTTTCGATTCTTGTCAAATCCTGCTGGATAATTGATCCACATCTGCACGTCATCACCGTCGGCACCTTTATAGCTCACCGACTCGTACGTTCCCCAATTGATGGACGACGCCAGCTCTTTATTGACGAGGGAGATTTCAGTTGCTCGGCCACTGCGGGGATCGACGCGAACCAAGGTTGGTACTTCCACAAAACTCTGTCTCGTGGCCACCATGATCGGTTCACTGGTTTGGGATAAAGCAAGTCCGGTGTAGCTCGGAGTCTGAGTTACAGGACGAGGTCTACCATTCAACGGTAGCTCATAGATGCGACTCGTGCCGGCATCGTCGATGGAACTGAAGACTCTTTTTGAATCCTGAGCCCAGATGAAGTTGCCGATGGAACGATCCCAATCTGTAAAGTACGTTTTTGCTTCTGTACCATCGACATTGGCCACCACCAGACGGTCGGTGTCGCCGTAAAAATTGGGAATGGATGATCGGAGATAGGCCAGTTTTTTGCCGTCTGGACTGAAACGTGGAGTGTCGTCGGACGCAGGATTGCCCATTGTGATATTCAGCGCTTTATTCTCGCCAATTTTCAAAATAAAAATATCGGAATTCAATACCGCGCTGGCAGGATTACTATCCGAGACGAAGGCTACCGACTTGCCATCGGAGCTGAGATCATAGCGCGAGCCTTCGCCCATAGGCAAA
>JBGSRE010000389.1:0-10655 GCA_041737755.1 Oligoflexus sp. | reverse complement strand
TGAAGCCTATCAGCCGACCTACAAGTTGAATTTCCAGCGCTTTTCACCGGAATTCTTCTCGATCATCCACAGCGGTGAAGGGGACGGTTGGGATATTCATCGCCCGGCCATGGCAAGTATTATTTGCTACGGACCTGATGTGTATCTCATCGATGCCGGCCCTCATATTACTCATACTTTGCGGGCCCTGGGCCTTAGCTTGAATTCTATTCGCGGTATCTTCCAGACTCACGGCCATGACGATCACTTCGCCGGCCTCACTGAATTGATGCTGGGCGACCGTAAGTTGGAATACTATTCGACCAGCGTCGTTCGCCATTCCGTGAATAAGAAGATGCAAGCCCTCTTGTCAGTAAAATTTCCAGTCTTGGAACGATTCTTCACGATTCATGATTTAGCACCAGAACAATGGAATAACATCGACGGGTTGGAAGTTCAGCCGAGCTATTCTCCGCATCCTGTGGAAACCAATACATTCCAATTTCGCACTGTGACCGAAAACGGTCATCGTACCTATCATCATCTGGCAGACATCTGTTCGTTCACTGTTTTGCAAAGAATGGTCGAGCCAGATATTTCGAAGCCCGGCATTAGCATGCAGTATTTCCAAAAAATAAAAGATCTCTATCTTCAGCCAGCTGATCTTAAGAAGATTGATATTGGTGGCGGGATGATTCACGGTCAAGCCGAAGATTTCCAAGGTGACCGCAGTAAAAAAATCATTCTGGCTCATACCGCCGATGAACTCACGCCCAATCAGCTATCGATCGGAACGCGCGCATTGTTTGGTCAGATCGATCATCTCGTGAAAAGTCATATCGACAATCGGCATGAAGTGGCGGCTCGCTCTTTGCATCACTATTTCCCGACGGTTCCCTTCAGCTCATTCTATGAATTGCTCAATCAACCGATCGAAGCCCTCGAGCCGGGTTCGGCTTTAGTTAGCAATCCAGGCCACGCGCAGGATATTTTCTTGGTTTTGAGTGGAATAGTCGCCGCTCCCAAAAGCGAAATACCTTTTGGTCTGGAATATGTGGCCGGCTATTTGGTTGGCGATGATCCCGACTGTCCGCTGGAACAATTGATATCGAAAAGTTTTGCTGAACTTTTACGCATTCCAAGACGAATCTTTGACTCATTCTTGGAACGCTATAACCTCAAAGAAAGCTTCAGTAAAAATATCAGTCGCCGTCGCATGCTGCAGAACAGTGATCTTTTTCAGTCGATCAAATGGTCGCCACTTTTGAACAAGATTGCTAAATCGGTTTATGAAATTCAGATCAAAGATCAGCAGATTATTTCCCACTTCACAGGACATTTCGTCTTTATTCTGGAAAGTGGTCGTCTTTCGCTCTTCCGGGAAGGCTATGCCGAGGAATTAAAACCAGGCCAATTCTGTTACGAAGACAACGTGATCACGGATCATCCGCCTTTGGAACTGCAATTGAAAGCCTTGGAAAATAGTCGTGGGTATTTGATTCCGCATGTTGTTCTCAAGGACATTCCTGCCGTCGAGTGGAAACTGCTTGAAACCTACAAGCGGCGTTCGCAGGCGATCCAGAAGAGCCCGATTCTTCAAAAAAACGCATCTTAAGCAACTTAATTGTGCAAGATTTATTTTTCTCTGATATAGAGTTATTTCATATCGGAGGTCCTATGACTATACGTGCTTTTGCTGCTTTAGAAGCTCACTCTCGTCTTACTCCTTTTACTTATGAAGACAGGCCCTTAGGCCCTCAGGAGCTGCGGGTCAAGATCAGTCACTGCGGTATATGCCATAGTGATGTTCACTTGATTGACAATGATTGGGGATTTTCCAGTTTCCCTCTCGTAGCGGGCCATGAAGTGATCGGCACTGTGTCGGCGCTGGGATCGGCCGTGAGTCGATTGAAAATTGGCCAACGAGTGGGGATTGGTTGGGCCAGTGGGGCTTGTATGGATTGTGAATACTGCAACCGCGGTGACGACAATCTTTGCGCCAAAGCTCAGGCCACAGCCGTCGGTCGCGAAGGTGGATTCGGCGAAGCCCTGCTGGTGGATAGCCGCTTTTCTTTTCCGATTCCTGAAGCCTTAAGCTCGGAAAATGCAGCTCCCCTGCTCTGCGGTGGAATCACTGTTTACGCTCCGCTGCGGGTTTACGGTGTGACTGCCAATATGAAGGTTGGAGTGATTGGAATCGGTGGTTTAGGCCATCTGGCTTTGCAATTTGCTCGCGCCTGGGGCTGCGAAGTCACCGCGTTTTCTTCGACTGCTGATAAAGAACAGGAAGCGCGATCTTTTGGTGCCCATCACTTTGTGAGTTCGACTGATGCTGAAGCTATGAAAAGCAAGGCACAATCGTTGGATTTCATCATTTCCACGGTTTCAGCCGACCTGGATTGGAATGCTTATCTCAACCTGCTTCGGCCCGATGGCAAACTCTGCTTTGTCGGGGTTCCTCAGGCGCAAATTCAGGTCGGTGCCTTTGGTCTGATCGCCGGCCGCCGCTCTATCTGCGGCAACCCAACAGGATCGCGCCATCAGATTCAGGAAATGTTGGAATTCGCTGCCAGACACGGCATTGAAGCAAAAACTGAGGTCATGCCCATGGCTGATATCAATGAGGCTTTAGACCGAGTGCGCAGCAATAAAGCTCGCTATCGCATGGTTTTGAAAGTCTGACCAAAGAGCCAGTTAAAGTCTGCTCACGTTGCCTTCGTCCCAAGCTTTAACTGGCTGCTCACTCAAAGGCATGCTCTGCCTTTTTCCCACTTTTGATGACGCTTCTCGTTGCTCTATGGGATGTTTGGTCGATGAGCCAACTCCATGCTGAATCGAGAAGAATTCCTTTCTTTTTCAATATCTTCCCCACTAAAGACTGCATTTTTAGGCTGTTAACCGGCTGGCCAGCAATTACAATTTCGCAAAAAATATTATTGTTTTGCTTGATTCGCGCAGAAAAAAGCATAGATTGAACTTGTCAGCAGAGGCTGCTGATCAAAATAAAAAAGTTCGGTTCTGCAATAAATATCCAATTCGCCCGTCGATACTATGAAGCAGATTGAGAAACGCGCGGCTTCGGAACAAACAACCAGCGCAGTCAAAACGAAGGATAAAATCATGAAATCGCACGTACAAGACCACGTTCCCTATGATCTCGTTGAGATCCTGTCTAAAAGTGTTATGGCAACTTTAATTATAGGCCTGTCTTTAGCAGCAACACTGGTAGCGGTCATGGCAGTGATCAGCATTTAAGTAAATGGATTCGTTCGTGTGATTCCTATACAAGCACCATTAAAGCCAGCTTCATTAGAAGCTGGCTTTTTTATCTCCTCCTTAACTCGGAGAAAGAGTGGCTTCGGTGAGTTCAGGATGTTTCATGAGATCCACTGTACTGTGATCCTTTGGCGAAGGGAGACGGCCTTTGCCAGTGAGCAGTGCTTTGGCAAAGCCAAGCACTTCCACAAATTTACTGGTCGATGCGTCCCAGAATTCGGCTTTTTCAATATAGACTTTCAGCAGTGCCAGTTGGGGGTCATCGACTCCATCGGGAAACCAAGTTTTATAGCTTGATTTCCAAAGTTCTTGCTTTTTTTCCTCATCATAAATAACTTCACCAAGGCCGCTCACTGAAACGTATTGATTCGCATCAACTTTGCTATAGCTGACATTCACTCGAGGATCGCTTTCCAGTTCATCGACTTTACTGCGATAATCATGGGTGAAGAACCAGAGTACTCCATCTTCATCCGACTCTTGCGTTATCATAGGCCGACTTCTTAAATAATCGTCACTTTCGACCGTTGTTAGCATAGCAACCTCGGCATCTTTGATGAGGTTCCTAAGATGTTCCCAGGCTGCTTTTGCATCGGCCTTTCCTTTTGCCCCTGCACCATTTTTTTGCTTAGATTCTTGGTCCATGACTCCACCTTTTTATGGCTTTCAAATTTTTTACGAAAGGGTATCCATCACTTGATCCAACGTTCCGATATGCTGACGTTGGCGAATCATTAAATCGGAATTGATCAGAAGTCGACATTGATAAGGAATATTGTCATCGGCAGCGACGTCCTGATATTCCTTCAATCCATGCTCTTCGCCCTCTTTAAGGGCTTTGATGGCTGTGGTTTCACCGAGTAAAGTGGCCGTGCCCTCTACTGTTTTCGCCCACACTCCCCAAGCTCCTGAATCATGCTCGGGAACACCTCCATAAAGAGAAACATGCTGCCGAAGAATCTCTGCTGCGGAACGATGATCTTCAGCTATGCGTCGTAAATTGTCGGTTGCCGATGGACCACTGACGCGTTGCAAAGCCTGTTCGTAGGTTTCAATGGCCGAGAGTTCGCCGCGCAGTAAGCGGTTTAATTGACCTACTGAATTTTCATTTTGCATGATGGACCTCATTAAGAAGATTCCTGTGCATTTCTCATCGTCTCCCTCACCGACGGATAGGATAAAAGTCGGCAACGGAAAGACTTCCTCTGGGCATTTGCAAAATCGGGCCCACTTCGCTAAACGAATACTTCAGCTCTTGCTCAGCATGGATAGGATTAGCTTTCCAGACAAAGTTAGCGCTGTATCCGTTGGCGTCCATGTCGATTCGAAAATTTGGCCTCGCCTACGCCGTCGGCCACCGCAGCTCTAAACTGCCTGAACGAAGTGAATGCCCGTGCCCCTGCCTAGCCGCGGAGCGGCGGTGTCTGATTTAAGAACTTCGGAATCCAGGCAGCCGCTGCGCTAAGCAGGGGCACGGGCATTCACTTCGTTCAGGCAGAATGAACAAGGCCAGGGAGCTTGGTCGTTTTGCAGTGGCCGACGCGCCGTAGGCGAGGTCGAAAATTTTTAGAACATGAAACCGAGATTTTTTTATACGCCTCTTCCAAGTCCCTCATAAAGGAGGAGGAACATACTGATGGCCTTGAATTTCTAAAATTTCCTGGGCGGGACAAGCGGGCTTAAGATGCTTCAAGAGAACAAAATATCTCGGAGAATATGCTGTATGAAATAGGATGCAGGCACGGGGCGACATGGGGCTCTTTTGGCAGCATCCACGCAGCTGATACATTCGACGAAAAAGCCAAGACAGAAAGTGTTTCCACCTTCTGTCTTCATTCAAAGCTCGGGAACTATTTCACTTCGGCTTTTTTCGCAGGCATATAAGCCTTTGCTAGCTCCAATTGCCGATGATTCAGGTCCATATCTTTGCCATCAATCCAAAGTTTCTGCACCGCACTTTGAGGTTCGAATGGGTCACCCGACCATAGGGCAAGATCGGCTCGCTTGCCTACTTCGACACTGCCCCGATCCTTTAATCCAAAAATACGGGCAGGAACGCTGGTAATTGCCGCCAGTGCTGCTGGATAGGGTAAAGAGAAAGCCACGGCCCTTGCCGCTTCCTGACGCAAACGTCCTGCTCGAATATCATCCGTGCTGATGATGACATCAACTCCAGCATCGATGAGCAGAGTCACCTGGTCATCGCGCACTCGCAATTGATCGAGAGTCTTTGGTATCTGCCGCGAGGGTGTGACGATGACTGGAATTTTCGCTTCCGCTAGTGCCTTGGCAGCCAGCCACGCTTCGCCTGCTCCGCTTAAAATTAATTGGAGGGGAAAACCCTTGCCCGCCATTTCCTTTTTCCACTGAATAGCCATCATCACATCCGACAGACGATGCACGGTTAGAACCAAAGGCATACGACCCTGCATGACTTCATAAAGAGCTTCCAGATGCAAAGGACGCAGGCTCAGCTCATGGCTGAAACCCGACTTCATCCCGCCCTGCTGCTTATAGAAACGAGCGTCTTCAAAAGCCTCGCGCAGCTTCAACCAAAATTGTGCACGGTTTTTGCCACCTAAGAGCGAAGCAAACATGATAGGAGCAGCCGGTGATTGCAATGCCTTAGGCCCGGTCGATAGATCAAGGGCAATGCCTTGGCCCGAGATAATCCCTCCGCTGGGCTTGACGATGATCGAGCTAATCCCCTGCTCCCGAACGATCGGCATGCGGATGGAAAAAGGATCCAGTCCATCGACGGCGCGGAAGGCAGGATTGATTCCCTCGCCCGCGGCATGATCCTGGCCATCCTCTTCCAACTCCACAACGAGAACACCGATTTGACTCTGAGTTTCAATAAAGCCTGGTGTTAAAATGCGTCCGCCTGCATCCAGACGTGGAATTTCTTTGGGTGCACTGACACCATTGATCTGCTTGATGAGGCCCTTTTCAATCCATAGGCTGGCATCCTGGATACGCTCATTTTTGCCCGTTTCAATCGTTGCGTGTTCGATAACAAAAGAGTCGTTAAACTGCGGTGCAGCCAGGGCGGGTGCCTGCGCCTTTGCTTCTGGAATTCCCGATCCCGGCAAAGCTTCCTTTTGATTGCCACGGTCACCTAAACCGAAATCACGGATTCCACGCTCCAAATCGCTCATTGGAAAAAGTTGGCTTGCACGATCGAACAGGAGCTCACCGCTCACGAAAACTTTTTCCGGTTTTGCGTAGGCTGAAAAAGGATGCCGATCCCACAGCACAACATCAGCCATTTTCCCAGCCTCGATGGTACCTACTTTACTATCGATGCCCAAAGCCCAGGCTGCATTGCGGGTGATCCATTGCAAAATCTCTTCATCCGACAGCTCAATTCCCAATTGTCGGCCAGCAGTTTGGGCTTTGACAACTTCGAGATTGAGAAAGCGAACATCCTCTTCCGAATCGGAGTGAATGGTAGGCATGCCACCAGCGGCCTGCAGCATAGGAGCATTGCCTGGAATACCATCGAAAGCTTCCATTTTGAATCCCCACCAGTCCGCCCAAGTCGCGATGGAAACTTTTTCCGCTGCCAGTCGATCGCGAATTTTATAAGCTTCGAGCGCATGATGAAAGGTTCGCACTTGAAATCCATAGTCGCGAGCCAGATCGAGCATGATCGACATCTCGTCGGCGCGATAGCAATGGATATGCACCAAAATTTCGCCGTCGAGAACTTTCACCATAGTATCCAAAGCATGGTCACGTTTGGGAGATTTCGGCCGTTCGCCATCGCCACTTTTATTCCATCGACCCAGGGCTTGATCGTACTTCAACCACTCCTGGCGGTATTCCCAAGCTTCTTGAAACATGCGCCGATAGCCAGCAACATTACCCATCCGTGTAGCAGGACCACTTTTTTCACCATAGGTGCGCTTAGGATTTTCGCCACAGGCCATCTTTATGCCCTGGGGCGCATCGGGGAAACGCATGGCCGCCACACTGGTCGCAGGCTTGAGATGAATGGTGGAAGTACGCCCGCCAATCAAGTTAGCGGATCCGGGAAGGACATGAATCGTTGTGACACCGGCTTCCAAAGCCCTCCAAATGGAAGGATCCTGGGGCCAAAAACTGTGTTCAGCCCAGACATCGGGTGTGGTGGGACTGGTTGCTTCATTGCCATCTTGATGGGCTTTCGCGCCTGGAATGGGATACACACCAATATGGGAGTGAGTATCAATAATACCTGGAGTCAAAAACTTGCCTTGGCCGTCAATGCGCATGCCATCCGCAAAATCGGGAGCATTGCCAGCACCTACACTTTTAATCAGACCGTTTTCCAAAATTACATAGCCTTCTGGAATGGACGTCCCCGTGGCAGTCAGGATTTTTACCCGCTCGATGAGAACCTTGGGATTACGGCTGAGATCTGCTGCTGGAACGGCAAACAAAGGTTCTGCGACTTTCGACCAGACATCAGGTCGATCACCAGAGGGCTGCAGATTTTTTTTCGGATTGCAGGCTGGAAAGAGGATCAGGCTAAAACTGACAAGACTTAAGAGTCTGATAAAAGAACGTGGCATCGGAAACTTCCATCTTTGGGGATTTCTAGTCCCCATATCTTATACGATCCGATGCGCTTGCAAAGTATTTTTACAAGAATCAATGCTGGGCCACAATTTCTTGAGACTCAGGAAGGAGGCGGGGTTCCCGCATAAGCTGGTCGACCTGGAGCGGTCCTTCGCGACTTAGTAAGCTGCTGAGGATGGGATCTGCCATAATTTGTTTGATCGGCATCATCTGGCCATCCAAAAGAGCCATAGGTCCAACCAAACGCAGACCGTGACTGTAATCAACGTAGCGATCGCCATGCCATGTGGAAAGTGGCTGAATGTTTTCGCCATTGCGAATATTCTGCCAGCCATAAATTGCTATCTTCTTTTCCCGATTTTTCAAGCGTTGCGAGAGGACGATATCTTTCTTATGTCCGGCGACGAGTCGAGTGAAATCCCCTTCAGCAAATCTCTGCGATTGAATGAGAAAACTATGCGCCTCCAGCCAAGCAACACTCATCATGGCTGCGTCTGGGGGATAAATTCGAGGCCAAAGAATACATTCGGCTTGTTGAAAGATTGCATCGACCATTTTGGAGGTCGGCAGGACAAATCCCCAGCTGTTGGCTATTTTTCTGGCGCTAAAGAAAGTTAAAGGGATATGTATATAATCATCGTTGTGACCTAAAGCGAGATAATCAGGCAAGACCCAAAAGGTCAGCTGATGGCCTTTTTCAAGGATTGTTACCGGGCGCATGCTGCGCAAAAAATCTGGCACAAAGCCTTTGTTCAAGGCCTCAAGTATAGCTTCCTCACGACGCACGATCGATAATTCGCCGAGATCTGCAAGCAAGGCCCGCCCACCAGGATTGGCTGCGGATTCATCGGGAATGCCTCGCCCCATAGGCTGTGACTCACTGGCCTTTAAGCCTTCAGAAGCGACGGCTAGGGGCGATGCGACTAGGGTGAAACCTATCATCCATTTGCATAAGGTATGCCCCGTAGCTTGATGCATTCGTTTGACCTCTCTCTTTAAGCTTCCTTACCTCCTCGGAAGAGCTCCGGCAAGACTTGAGAAATTCCTGATTTTATCCACTCAATACCAATGCTTAAGGACTAAAGCAAAAGCCGAAAAACCAGCCCTTGCAACGGCTCATTTCGGCTTTCTTGCAGGAGTCTTATGATTAACCATTAGCTAAAGTTATGGATATCAAAGCCCCAGCAAAGGTGCCAAAACAGCCCCCAGTGATTCCTGCCAGGGAGGCGATCGAAATCCAAAGCTCTCTTCCATCTTTGCCAGCGAGAGGCGCGAGTTCATCGGCCGCCTAGCAGGAGTTGGGTATTCCGTCGTCGGGCATCCTTCCAAATTTCTCAGGGCCAGTGGTACTCCATGCTCACGGGCCACGCGAAAGATTTCTGCTGCAAAGCCGTACCAGGTGGTGCAGCCTCGATCGGTGAGATGATAGATGCCTTGACGATTTGCGAACACTTCGGCAAAACCATTTTGCTGACCTTGCTGAACCAAATGACTGGCAAAATTCGCTAAAGTCCTGGCGCAGGTGGGCGCTCCAAACTGATCGTTGACGATTCGCAAGCTTTCGCGCTCACGACCGAGCTTGAGCATGGTCTTAACAAAATTGTGGCCATAAACACCGTAAACCCAGGAAGTCCGCAGCGTGATATAAGCAGCTCCACTGGCCATCAATGCCGCTTCCCCTTGCCACTTACTATCGCCATAAACGTTGATTGGCGCGATGCTATCGTCTTCATGATACGGATCTTCACCTTGACCGGAATACACGTAATCAGTAGAAAAGTGCAGCACCGGAGCAGCCACGGCCAGAGCCGCACGAGCAATGATACCAGGCGCGATGGCATTCACCTGAAAGGCTCGCTCGCGATCACTCTCGGCTTTATCTACGGCCGTATAGGCTGCTGGATTGATAATGAGATGCGGCTTCAAGCTTAGTATCGCGGATTCAATAGCTTCCGCATCGCAGAGATCCAGAGTCGCTGCTGGTATCGCGGCCTGCCGATCATTCGGCCCCATGAAAGCGGTTACATCAGCAATGGGTGCCAGTGCCTGCCAGATTTCAAATCCTACCTGGCCATTGGCTCCTGTCAAGAAAATGCGCGGACGACTGGCCATGGTTATCTTCCTTGGGCTTTTGGTCAAGGTTTGCTCAAACCCTTGACTAGGTTTTTTTCATCTTCGAAATGCATGTCCATATCCCCGAAAGCAGTGCCGAGACGAAGACTCGCCGTTAACTTCAACTTCAGTTCTTTGGGGTTTTTGATGTACTTTTTCATGAGTTTGAGCGCTACTTCAGGATCGATAGAAAAAGGCAGACGAGCCGTGCTGTGTTCCTTAGATTCCAGGACGATAGGCTGATCATGCTGGCCTCGGCCCAGGTCCATATCCAAACCACGCACCCGATAGTCGAGCCTCTCTATTTCCACGCGAAAAGCATTGGGGTTGATAATATCGAGCACAAAAACCAGTTCGATCCTATGCACACTGAACGACTGCACTTCCACTTGAATGAGCTTGATTTCGGGCTTTTCCGCCACCCAACCAATCATTTGTCGAAAGTACGTGCAGCCGCCAACCATCAATATGCTTGATAGTGCTAGCAAAACCCACCAACGTTGGCGGTTGAACATCAGTCCTCTCCTCGTGTTTGGAGCGACTCGCATTCACCGCTATCAGACGTCCGCCAGCAGTCGCAACACTCGCTCGTTGCCCAGCTCTTTCAAGAAACCCGGCAGACGGGGTCCCTGATCGCGTCCAATCACTTTCTGATAGACTGCCGTGAAAAATTCTTTGCCGTCGCAACCTGTCGTATGAATGATATCATCATAGAGGCGTTGGTT
>JBGSRE010000387.1:0-2148 GCA_041737755.1 Oligoflexus sp. | reverse complement strand
GGAAGCAGCTTTTTCCGTCGCTTCTTTTACACCCAATGCCGAACGCTCATCAACAAAGACAACGCCGTCATATTCCCAACCCTTAGCTGTCTTTTTAATTTCCATGTAAGCGTCTCCATTCTTTTCCGATCAAGTTCTTGTAGTCTCTTACTAGCTCCAAAACTTCCTTGATTAGCCCGATGGGTGGGAATTGATTCCCTATAACTTCAAAGGTGTAGTCAGGCAAGAATACTTTGATCTCATATTCATCAACGTACACATGGCAATGTACAGGCAGATGATCTTTTGGCCAAACGTGTATCAGGAACTTTCCATATCCGTAGATCTTGCTCATCCAGTCCCTTTTCTGGACTCTAAAGACCCTTATCGGAAATGTCCAGTTAAAACTTTACGCGGCGATAAAGGTCCTAAATCTATGGGGAATATATCGGCAAGGACTGGGTGCCTTGCCGATACCAGCCTTAGCTATTCAGATGAAATCCCTGACGTTTTACTCTCTGACTTCCATGCATCTCTCTGATTTCATCGTAAGCTTCAGACCATCCCCGTCTGTAGCTTTCGTGAAATCTGATGTCTTTTAATCTACTCTATTATGATCACCAACTCCGGGTGATGAGGCAGGATACGATCAGGCGAGCGAGTGATCATGTCGCCATGTAATAGAAGATCTCAGCAGAGGTGTTACCCTCTACTTTGACTTGCCGCTTTCGAATTATTCTAATCGACTCAAAGCCGGCCTTGGAGATATACGGGTAGTGCCGAGAATCTCTGTCTATCGCCAAAGCCCAGGTCGACAGCTTCGATGATGGAGGCAAGCAGTTTTCTTACTGCCCATTATCCAATAATTGCTCAAGTTCCTCAAAAGCGAAGGGGTTGAGGAATTGACGATGCCAAAAGAAGTTTCGTTCGACCTCACTCAGTTCAGCAAGATCGCATACCCCATTCCAATGCGATCTAATAATTTGAATTTGTGCCCGCATGATTGCAAGCGCTTCATCTTTTTTTAGATGATAGTGATGAGCTGACTCCATGCAGGTTGCTAGGCGGCTGCGGCGATCCTCGCCAGCAATCAACATGGCCTGCGAAGCTTCCCGACCGATTCGAGCCTGAGGACAGATATCATAAGCTGGAGTAAGTGTTAACTCCTTACCATCCCAGAATGCGGCGTGATTCCGAGCATGATCATCCGTGTTGCCACACAGGACGTTGAATATAAGCCTGCCGAATAATTCTCGAAGTGATGCCGCAGGCTGGGAAAATCCGGAGCGAATTTTTTCCGTCATGACTTCGTAGCTCGCATATCGAGCCATCATTTCATCAAGCTGTTGAATAGTGAGAGCTGAAATCATGCTTTTACGTAGCCATCCCGCTGAGGCCTTGACGCGATCAAAGCGCTCAATCAGGAGAACATCCTTGCCCAGTGATTTTTCTAGCTTCACGGGGGCAACGTTCAGCCCGTTGAGTTTGGCCAAAGTCATCGCTATAAATTCAGCTTTCACAACACTATAGACATCGGACTGCAAGGAAAATTTCGCCACATATTTTTTGTTGCCGAATTCGATCAGTGCTTTGGGACGCGCTCCGCCGATAGATGTCCCATGCTGAAGGGCTTGGCAAAGATCATGTGAAAGGGGAATCCCCTTTTCGACGTTTTCGGCTGCCTGGAGCAAATCTCCTAGTGAAGCTGCATTTTGGGTGCGTGGTTGATAGTGAGTTGCTGAATATTGAAAGTCCAAAGCTCCAATTCGATCAGAGCCTGATTCCAGAAGGTAGGTCAGCTCGTTAAGGTCTGCCGTATCGATTGACGATCCCTTTTTCCCAAATTTTCTGTTAAGGATGACCCGGCGCCCCCAGGCATCGGGAGCTGCATCACGAATGCAACTGGCAATGGTCAGCCCTCCCACTGGTGGTTGAAGACCGGGCATCAGTGGCAGCTCAGGGTCATAGAGTGAGATGGCTTCGCTTCGCTCCAGAAAACTCCTGCCGTAATTAAAGAAGATAGTGTCGCCGTTCATAGTTAGTTTGCCAGCAACCACGGGTGTGGTTTGCCCAGGCAACCAAATCCAAACGTAGGCTTCATCATAAGTCTTATTTTTAGAAATCATCGTCTATATCCTGGTTCTGCTTGCGGACGCTTTTCGGCAGGAG
>JBGSRE010000357.1:0-4555 GCA_041737755.1 Oligoflexus sp. | reverse complement strand
ATAAATATTGGGAGACCTTGGAATTATTATTCGCCAGCCAACCAGAGTGGGGAGACCACCATAACCCTAATCCGCAGCTGATATGGGATTACCTGCCTAGAATCGGACTGGATGTCGATCGTATAAAAAAGGATATGGACGATCCAAAAATAGCAGAAATCATTGAACAGGATATCCTTGATGGTAAGACATTAAATGTCCGTCAGACCCCGACCTTTTTTGTAAATGGCAAATCCTTGCCAAGTTTTGGAATGTCACAATTAAGGGATTTGATCGCTTCTGAAATCAGGCTTAAAGGGGAGTGAATTGAGATTACCGGACAAACAATACTTGAAGCCTAGCTTGACGGCTTCAAGCACTTTTACCAACTAAGCTATATTCCATTCCCAGCCTTGCCTGCTGGCTCTGTTGCATCGGCCAAGTGCCATGATATCTTGGGCCAAATCACTCCAGGAGATGGCCCATGCTTTTTGACAGCAAGGGACACTGCTTTGAGCGAGATATTATTATGCTCAACGTCCGCTGGTACCTAAGCTATAGCCTTTACGCACAACAAAATTGAGAGGTTTCTTGCAGCAGAACTCTTTATAGTCCTTGCGACCCAAGACGCTGCGACTACCACGCTGGAGAGACTGAATGAAGCCCCAAACTGCTCTCGCCTTAACACTCCTCCTGCTGACCAGCGCAAGGTCTTGGTCCCACACGCTAGATCCCTTGCAGCCTCAATCTGATGCGCCTAGCGGAACACAGGCTGAGCCGCGGAAGCACGATGGGGCTGAGACGTCCTCATTAGATCCCGACACCAAGTCTGATGAGCAAGAGCAGATAACGATTATAGGCGATAGGGTTTACCCAGATGCAGCGATAGGGATATTGGGCCAGCGCTCGATGGTATCTGCGCCTTTTTCTATCAGCACCTATGATGCTGATGTGATCGAAGGGCAGCAATTCGTGACTGCTAACCAAGTTTTGCGTCGCGATCCTGCTCTTACGAATGTCTCGACTGCAGGCGGATTTTCGGCCTTCAACCTTAGCTTTCGAGGATTTCCATCTGGTGCCGATGCCGTCAGTTTCTATGGAATGGGACCAGGCGCGATGTTTTCGGGATCTCTAGGGCAGCTTTATAGTGTCGAACGACTCGAGGTGATCAAAGGACCTTCGGCCGGTTTAGGTGGCTTCTCTCCCCAAGCTAGCGTCGGCGGCTCGGTCAATGTCGTGCCTAAACTACCGCTGGCTCAAAACCACCGGCGTTTGTCGACCGGCTTTCGCGAGCGTGGCATCCTCAGTGCCCATGCAGATGTGAATCAAACCCTTTCAAGCTCGACGGCTGTGCGGATTAATCTGGCATCTGAAGCAGGAGAGACCTTTTACCAAGGCCGGGACGAACGGGATGTAGCAGCGCTTGCCCTCCGTTACGATCGCAGCCCTAAGCTGCGTTTTATAGTGGGTTATGATCAGATCCGCGTGCGGAGCGAAGGCTACCAAAACGCCTTTGTCTTAGCGCCCGATGTTCCGGTGCCACGGGCACCTGACTCCAGAAAAAACCTTTTTCAAAAGTGGAGCTATCTCAACCAGCAATGGTCCTATGCTTACGGTTCTATGGAATGGAGCCTGAGTCCTGATTGGTCGCTCTTTGTGCAAAGTTTATATGGAATCCGCCGTCGCCCGCTCCTTTCGACAGGAACGGCTCTGATCCAAAACCAGGCAGGGGACACGCTCTTACGACCTAATTATTTTGCTGAAGGGACCCGGTACAAACCTTTCTATGGCGCTAATGCCTTCCTTCGTGGGCGCGTGGATACGGGTGGGATCACCCATCGTCTTATGCTTGCCTATCTAGACCAGGGTTTCGTCTTCAAAACAGCGCAAGGCTCCAGCCTCGCGACGATCCCTTCCAAGCTTTACCAGCCTGTGTATGTCCAACGCCCCCCTCTATCGACCTTGGCTGCAGGGACCAATACCGATCTCAAAGCTCATACCCTAGCCTTAAGCAATGATATGGCACTCACTTCCCAGACCAGTTTTCTGCTGGCGGTAAAAAATAGCAGTTTATCCACAGAAGGCTTTGATGTCCCGACGGGCCGGCGAACCCAAAACAGGCAGGATACAGCGACGACTCCGTTTGCCGCTTTAAGCCACGCATGGACCCCAGACTCTTCAGCTTACGTGTCTTTTGTTGAAGGACTTGAGCGTGGCGGAGTGGCCCCAGCTTCGGCTAGTAATGCGGATCGACCTATGCCCCCGATTCGGAATCGTCAGCTAGAACTTGGTATCAAATCGCGATGGCGAAGTGATCTTTACGTGACAGTTGCCTTGTTTCAAACCGAAAGAGGGCTCGAGTATCTGGAGGCAGAGAGCAATGCCTACGTCCAAGCCGGACTGCAACGCAATCGCGGCCTAGAATTGAATTGGGATGCTCGCCTTGCTGAGGTATGGACTGTAACCGGTGGGCTGCTAGTGATCGACCCGCGTATTGTTCGAGACGGTAAAGTCGAAAACCGTAGTGCGCCTGGTGTTCCTACCTTCCATCTGCCCTTGAACATCGCCTGGCGATGGTCGCAGTGGCTTGAATTTTCTACGAGCCTTCAGCATTTTAGCAAGCAGTATGTCGACGTCGAAAACACCCGGAGTCTCGATCCTTGGACGCGGATCGATGTAGGCCTTCGTGCGGAAACGGAACTCTGGCAACGAACTCTTATGCTTCAGGCCACGGTTGAAAACGCCAGCGCTCAGCGCTACTGGGCATCGGCGGCAGCAGGTCAATTGACGGTCGGCGCCCCTCAGATTTGGAAGATAGGTCTGCGCACCGAAATGTGAGGCAGAACAGAGCAGGCTCCTAGGACAACTCTTTTTTTTCGCTCATTTTGAGCTGTATACCCCAATGCGGCTCAAAATCCTTCCAATGCGGCTCAATTTGAGCTATATTTCCCTTACAGCTCAAGATTCAGCTCAAATGAGCCGAATAGTCTTTTCGTGAGCTGTAAAAAAGGAGCCGGCTTTTGCCCAGAATTTATCACAGACAAAAAATTCTGCAAATATTCGAGGATGATGGCGGCCCGCTGTCATCATCTCAGATCCATGCCTGTCTCGCAAAGGAGATGAGCCTTGCGACCGTCAAGCGCGAGCTGGAGGCTCTCATGAAGGCCGGGGCGATCGAGCGCTCGGGTGAGGGGAAGGCGAGTCGTTATAAGAGTCGTGGCGTTTTGGTCACATCGGCTGTTGATGCGGATGCCGCGGACTCTCTACTCTCAAAGGCAGAGAGTTTGCTGAAAGATCTTCACAGACCGATCGGCTCGCGGATGCCGGTGTCCTATCATGCCCCTCTTCTCATGGACTACCGGCCCAACGAAAGCTCCCTTTTGCCTTCGGATCTTTCGGAGGCCCTCTGGAAGGAGTCGAGGCTTTCCGATACGCTTCCTGCCGGAACGTATGCCCGTAAGGTCTTAGAGCAGCTTCTGATCGATCTCTCATGGTCGTCTTCAGCATTGGAAGGCAACAGCTATTCGCTTTTGGCAACTGAAGCTCTCTTTAAGAATATCGGGGCGGATGGAGTCCTCGATGCCGATGCTCTCATGCTATTAAACCACAAGGCAGCCATAGAATTTATGGTGGATGCAGTCCCTGAGTATGGCCTCAGCTCTGCCACCATTCGCAACATTCACACACTTTTGATGCAAGACATGATGCCTGAAGGATGCCTTGCGGGCGAGGTGCGCCGAACGATCGTCAACATTCAAGACAGCGTCTATCTGCCACTTCAAATGCCCCAGCTCTTGGAAGAGTATCTATCTGTCATCATAGAAAAAGCTTGCTTGATCAAAAATCCTATTGAAGGTGCCTTTTTCCTCTGGCTGCATCTAGCCTATTTGCAGCCTTTTGGGGATGGCAATAAGCGCACGAGCCGCATCGCTTCTAATATACCTCTGCTCATTTCCAACGTAGCTCCTCTTTCATTTTTAGATATTGATGCCAAAGATTATGCGTATGCGCTCATGGGAGTGTATGAAAAAGCGGATCCCTCGCTGGCTGTTATTCTCTTTGAAAAGGCCTATCGACGTTCCATCGCAAAGTACGGAGCGATTCTTCGGTCCATGGGGCCTTCGGCGAATCCTTTCAGGCTCCGCTACCGGGAGAAGATGAGCGACGCGATGCAGATGATCGTAAGACAGGCGCTTTCGCCCGAATATGCTGCTAAGCAGTGCGATCTACCTGACGCTGATTATCATGAGTTTTTGACGCTTTTGATGGCAGAGCTGCCACTGTTAAAAATCCACAACTGCTCGCGCTATCGACTTTCCATGGCAGAGGTCAAGCGCTGGCTCGAATCCCAGGATTAACCCGCGTCCGAAAAGATCGTAAACTTGGGCGCCAGAATCAGGATAAAATGATTCAACTTTGCCAAAAGCGATTCCTACTGCGCAGCTGAGTGATAGAGTCCGCAAGCAACTGTTCCTGTGCAAAATCAGCCTTTGACCCAAACCAGCGGACTATCTGGGTCACAGGGAAGATCCTAGACACTTCGCTCTAAGCCCATAATTTTCTCAGCATTTGGGCA
>JBGSRE010000338.1:0-4023 GCA_041737755.1 Oligoflexus sp. | reverse complement strand
TGTCACTCCGCTTTCTGCAGAGGAAACAATACCCGAGTGGAAATTCTATTATTCGACTGACTCCCATGTATGGTTTGCTTTGTGTTGGATGAAACCTAATTCAGAAATGCTCCTAATACTAGCCCAACAGCTTCATCAGTTGTGGGCTGCAGCCGATGCCCTTTGTGCTACCTGCAGCTCCTGTGCTTTGAATAATGCTTAGAAAAAGTGCTGAACTCCGAAAGCGATGTTTTCGGTGTCATTGCTTTTGATGGGCTTCGCTCGGTCGATACGCAAAACGAGGCGATAGATCTTAGGAAAAATAAAGCGTAATCCCAAGCCAGCACTCATGCCATCAGCCTGATCCAGGCCTTGGACTTGCTCAGCTACGCCCACGCTATCGATAAAGGGGACGAACTGAAGCTGGAGGCTGGGGTGGGCGAGCACATGGTGGCGAATTTCTAAATTGGTTAACCAATAATTTCGGCCCGCAAAACGATTATCTTTGAAGCCCCTGATCGAATCGAGTCCCCCCAAATAATACCAGTACTGCAAAATTTTGGTGTCACTGACACCTAGACGAAATTGCAAAGCCAGGGCCGTTTGGTTGAAAAGAGGGACAAATCCACGGTAGCGCAGTTCATTCTGCAAAAAATCGTGGGACTCCCCGCCGTTCAAGTTATAGCGTCGCACGCTGTGTTCGATCTCATGACCGACAAATAGACTTTGGTTTGGAACGACTCGGCCCCAGCGGTTGCTGATGCCAGCGATAAGAGCCTCAGTATTGGGGGGCAAGCCGGTCGTGCTCAGTTTTTCTTTAAGCTCTGCACTCAGATACTGATCGGAGAAATTATCTCGATTGTACTCAAGGATGAGAGTACTTTTCCAGTTGCGGTGCCACTCGTATCCCAGGTCTATTTGATATTTGATTCGACTTTGGAAAAAGCCAGTCTTGATCGTGGGCTCTTCTACATTTTGCTCATACTTGGTGCGCAAGCGATGAACAGACCATGCCTGCACAAAAAGCGAATATTGCGGTAAAACAAAGGCAGGATCCTTAGCCCAAATCACTGATGAAATCGCCTCGCCTAATTTCTCGAGCTGCCCACCCAGTTCACGGCCTTGACCGGCAACATTCGGATCAAAAAGCCCAATGGTTTGCTGGCTCACTCCACCGCCGCTCGCCAACTTCAAGATGGGAATGGTTGTCCACTTTTCTTCGAGCTCAAATAGTACTTGCGCCTTTTGATCTGCGATCGAGAGGGAGCAACGAATTTTAGAGAATATTCCTAGATCCTGGAGACGTTCCATATCTTGCTGCAGCTGCTCGATTTCTAGATCTTCGTCGGCCCTGGACTCTAAGAAGCGCAGCACGGTTTTTTCCTGCACACGCTCAAGACCCTGGAATTGAAGGGTGTGCACCTTTGTACCCGTGGGGACTTGATTTGCAGCAAAGTTTGAACAGTCCGTTGCCGTCCCGGCCTTGGCGTATGGATGAGCGACTATCATGAGGAATATCGGAGCACAGAAAAAAATTCTCTTAGGAAAGAAATGGAATATTTTCAATACTCATTCTCCAATGGAAGTTTATATCTGATTGTGTTGCATTTGCAATCTCTGAGCAAGAAATCATCTGGATTCGCTAGATATCATGCAGCCATAGAATAGAAGATCTCAGCAGAGGATGAACCCTCTGCTTTGACTTACCGCTTTCGATTTATTCTCATCGACTCAAAGCCACCAATCGTTGTCCTTGCTGATTTAAATGCCTTGAACCCCAACGTAGCTCCATATAGCTGCTTGATCGGCCTATGATCTTGCTCGATGATGTTATTCAACCCAGCGGTGTTGGCTCCACTTTTATCGCTATTGATTTTTATCGGTAGAGCATTCGAGTCGATGGCTTTGCAGATAAAACGCTTGGCAGCTTTTCTATCGCGCTTTGCTGTTAGGAAATAGTCGACAGTCTTGCCTTCTTTATCGACTACTCGGTAGAGGTATTTGCACTGACCTTTGACCTTGATATACGTCTCGTCCAAACGCCAGCTTTTTCCTGTATATCGGCCAAGGAGATGCATAGCCTTCTCCAGCTCTGGAGTGAACTCGATGACCCAGCGGTAGATTGCGGTATAGTCACCTTTGAGAACTCGTTCAGCGGCCATTTCCTCCAATTCACGATAGCTCAGCTTGCAGCTTAGGTACCAGCGGACGTTGAGCAGAATAATATTCCGCTCAAAATTATATCCTTTAGTGTCAAACAGCATGGGCTATCTCCCTTCATAAATTGCCCTATGATATCATGACACTTGACAGATGCAACAGAGTCTCATTTTGTCCATTTCCTATGAAATTTATCGATCGGATTGCTACGAAGTATGGGCCGATCCTCGCCAGTAAAATAGGGATGGCAAAGACTGCAAACTTCTGTCTGAATATCGTTTTTCGTCGAAACAATAGCAAAGACTTGGCCGCAGTCGCAATGAACCCTTGTTTGATACGAAACGGGGTGGATGCGTTTTTTCATAATCACTCCTGGTTTGAAATAGCTGCTTGTTAGCTTTACTTACCCGGATGGGCCGCAGTATGACGAGCGTGCTCCAACACATGGAGCAGTCCTTGCTTGAGTTTCTGGTAAGGGACGGCTCCACTCGCGCGACTTATTTCCTGTCCGTTACTTAGCACGACGAGAGTGGGGATAGACCTCACGCCAAATGTAGAAGCCAGCAAAGGGGCTGCATCGACGTCTGCCTTGGTAAAGGTCATTTTACCTGAAAACTCTTGAGCAGCTTGTTCATACGTCGGCGCAAAGTTCAGACAGGGACCACACCATGATGCGTGAAAATCAATGACCACGAGGCCCTCACCCAAAGATTCTAAACTAATGATTTCTTTAATAAATGACATACTAACCCGCCTTTCTCTTGGCCGAAGGGGCCATTTTTTTTCTGCTTCCATGGCTATAGGTCTTGAGCCTGTCTTCCCTTACAAACATCCGAATAAAAAAATTTGTAAGGTTTCATCGGCCCGACACCTATCGCAGTGAGCAACGAATTTTAGGAGATTTCCCATGACAGTACGCATTGCCCCCCAAACTCACGATCGAGCTTCGGAATCTGTGCAAAAATTGTTTCAAGGTTTAAAATCGGCATTCGGCCGAATTCCTGGTCTTTTCGCTACCATAGGCCAATCAGGCCCGGCTTTGGAAGGCTACTTAGCTTTCTCGACTAGCCTTGGTAAATCCACGCTAAGTCCTCGAGAAAGGGAACAGATTAACCTGTTAGTGTCGGACTTGAATGGTTGCGGTTATTGCCTTTCGGCTCATACGGCCTTGGCAGAAATGATCCATCTTAAGGCGGAATCGATTCTCGACGCACGTCATGCCGTGGGAGCCAACCAAAGGGAACAGGCCATCTTGGATTTCACCCGGAAAGTTGTTCGTACCGGTGGCTCGGGAACCCAGGCCGAGCTGGCTCGAGCCAAAGAAGCAGGAGTTTCTGATGCGGAGATTATCGACATCATAGCGTATATCAGCAGCAAGCACTTCACCAATGCGGTAGCCATCGTCGCTGGTACCGAAATCGACTTCCCGAAGGCTCCGTTGTTACCTGAATCCTGAAGCCAAAAAATAAGCTTTTCGAGGGGACTGAGTCCGGCTAGAATTCGCGTAAGCTATCAGAGCTGAAGGAGAACGAGATGACTCAGTCCCTAAAAAGTCGATTTGAACCAGGATTTTTCGGTTGGATTTCAAAAGTAGTCGAAGAGAAGCGAGGCTTATTAGTTAGTATTGCAAGGCAGGAAGGACTGACTGCCGACGATGCCTTGGATATTGTTCAAGATGCATTAGTAACTCTGCTCGAGCTGCCTCAAGGTCGAAGTTTGGCCGAGGACAGTGATGAGCTCAGCAAGTTTCTCGTCATTCTTGTCCGCAATGCCGCTCGCAATCGACGTCGTCGACACTATCTAAAAAAAGAACATGACACGAGTCCCGAAACTCTGTCGCAGTTGATCGACAATGACCACAGCGCCGAAGATATGGTCCAGCAA
>JBGSRE010000334.1:0-2492 GCA_041737755.1 Oligoflexus sp. | reverse complement strand
GACCGCAACCGAATTTATAGTATTGCGTCCTCCAAAGGACTGGTAGCGCAAGAGTCGGAGCGAATGACGGACAATGAAGTCTTCGAATTGCTGTTTATTCCAGGTTTTTCGACGGCCGAAGTGGTATCCGATCTATCCGGAGGCTATCTAGTTTCGGGCGCGATAGCGGCAGAAACTATCCAGAGCGTAGCGATGGATCTCGATGCACGAGCAGAAACGAGCGGATTTGATAGCAGTTACCCCTCCTCGAAGGGCTAAGCATCATTGGCATATTTTTGCTTGAACTTCTCCTGCGCGTTCTGTATATATTGGCGCACCCTAGGAGGGTTTCGAAGCTATGACTCTTAAATTAGGCTACCTCGTACCGGAATTCCCGGGCCAAACACACATGTTTTTCTCCAGAGAAATCGATAGATTACGCTCGATGGGCGTGGCTGTTCAGCTTATCTCGACCCGTCCGCCTCCCCGGGCTGTTATTTCTCATGACTGGGCGCAGCAGGCGCAACGGGAAACAATCTATCTGTTCCGCGGATTGTCTTTCGCCCTTTTCTTCGACCTGCTGAAAGCTTTCCTAGGGCAAGGACCAAAAGCTTGGTTTCGTTGCCTTCGGTCTTTTTTTACGGCAGAGGGTTTAAGTCTTCAGGGTCGATTGAGATTGCTGGGCTTTATGCTTTTTGGATCGAAGCTAGCGCAGTTAGCCCAAGAGAATGATTTGGAACATATTCACGTTCATTCCTGTTCGGATGCTGCGCATGTGGCGATGTATGCAAAGCTGATGGCTGATGTGCCTTACAGTATCACTTTACACGGACCTTTGGTTGACTACGGACCGAATCAAAAGCAGAAATGGAAGAACGCTGCGTTCGCTATCGTTATTACCAAAAAACTGCTGAAGGAAATTCAGAAATCACTGTCAGGATTTCTGCCGGCTTCCATCTATACCGCGCCCATGGGCGTGAACGAAGCTATCTTTCAAAGATCGGCGCCATATCAAGCTTGGAAAGGCCAGGGACCCTGTGAAATTTTTAGTGTGGGTCGTCTGAATATCTGCAAAGGTCACGATGACTTGATCAAGGCCGTTAAGGCTCTGCGGGAGCGGGGCTTCGATGCAAGACTCAAGATCGCGGGACAGGATGAGCAGGGCGGAACCGGTTACCGTCTCGACTTGCAGAAACTTATTGAAAGTCTCGGCATGGAACCCTTTGTGGAGCTTTTAGGAGCTGTGTCCGAGCATCGGGTCAAGCGGGGGATTTGCGAAAGCCATATCTTTGCTTTGGCCAGTCTGGACGAGCCTTTAGGCGTCGCCATTATGGAAGCCATGGCCCTGGAAGTTCCCGTGATCATCGCCAGAAGCGGCGGAGTGATGGAATTAGTCGATCATGATGTCGATGGCATTCTCGTTCCACCGCGTGATCCCATTGCGCTGGCTGATGCCATGGAACAGATCCTCAAAGATCCATTGCTGGCTGAAAGGTTGAGTCACATGTCTCGACGCAAAATAGTTGAAAATTTTCATGACCGCCGCAGTGCCGATGTGCTTGAGATTGGCATCAAAAGCCTGCCTCTCGAAGACTGAGAGGGAGGAGGCGAGAGTCGCAAGAATGCTATTGATAAGACAGCCCGGTCGCTCCTTTGATGAGGAGGACCGGGCTGTTTCGCTATAAAGAAGAATGAGATGGTCAATTTTCTAGAGTCGTATCTTAGCGACGGCTACCGACGGAAAATTGAAACTTGCGACTCTTTCCAGAGTCATCTCTAACGGTAAGATTGAGGATATGATCCTCCCGATCCGTAAAAGTCATCAAGACGGAAGTTCCTTCGGACTGTTTGCCATCATAGACCCACTGATAGTTGAAGTCGGCGAGTTGAAGTCCAGGATTTTGCACGAAGTTGGCTTTACTGATGACCGTATACTGGATGACGCCACCGGTGGAAAAAGCCGCCAAATCCACAATATTGGGCAAAGCTTTTTCAGCAAAAGCCACGCTTCTGGAACCAGCACTATTGAGTAGGATTTGCAGTGAATTTTCTGTTTCTTTGGGAGCGTCGACCACTGGAGCTGCGATATTGAAGGAGTCGGCTTCGATGGATACGCTCGGCTTCATAAGCGCAAAGTCACTATTGATGTGCCTTGCACCCAAGGCGTGGGCCATTTCATGAGCGATCACATGGGTCAGCTGAGCTTTGGCTGTGGCTTGATTGCCAAGGTTTCGCATCTCTTTCGTGTAGACAAAAATAATATCGTTACCAGACCGATTACCTAGATCGAGAGGTGCGATGCCTAAGACTCTTTGTTTGCCGGTAAAGTTGTTGCCACCAATGTGCACTCTCGAATAAACATCGGCCAGTGGTTTGGTGAGGGTGATTTTGATGTCAACATCGGGGAATAGTGGCACAAGATTTTGAATGATATTCAGTTTGATAGCTTCGCGATCTTCGTTGGAGCCGATATCAGCCGGCGAAAAAGCGGGTATTTCCACCTGAGTTCTGCC
>JBGSRE010000326.1:0-9992 GCA_041737755.1 Oligoflexus sp. | reverse complement strand
CGAGGCGGCTTCCTTTCGAAACAGACTTTCATCATCAGCTCCATCATAGGGGAAGGTTCGAAGCGAAACCAGGAAGAAAACCAAAGGAATTGACCCGAAAAGCTATCCTGCCTTCAGCATTTGCCAAATGTGCTCCCCTCCAGTTCCAGCCGAATGTACCGATACCTCGTGTTGAGGAACAGTGTGTAATAGCCAAGGGGGACATCCTTTGCGTCGTGAGCCAGGACATTGGTTGCAGAATCCATCGATCAGTGTTTGGTTGACGGCTGTGATATCTGTCTTTTGGATTTCGCTGTTTGTTGCCTGGGAGCTGTCTCCCTTGAGCTTCGAGGCCGAGACCCGGCTGGTAAACCCTATCCTGTATCGATTGCGAGACAATCTCCATCGCTCGCCGACTTTGGATCCCAGAATCAAAACCTATGCTGTTGATGACGTCACGGTCATGGCGATGCAACGCCCCAATCTCACCTTAGAGCGATGGGTCGATATTCTGGAAGCTTTCGACACGCGTGCGCCCAAGGCCATTGTCATTGATTCGATATGTTCTGTGATGGATACAACCCAAGGTAGCGAAAGCGCAAGGCAGCTTTTGGTCGATCGCCTTAATGCGATAAAGACACCTATTTATTCAGGATCGTTTGTATCACCAAAGCCCATTCGAGGTCGGCAAGCTTGGGATCTTAGTGATCCGGTGTTTCAGTTAGGCAACTATATCCGTACACTTCCTCAGTCGCCGTTGACCAGTGAACAGGAAGCGGTAGCCTTGCCCTTGGTTGATTATCGGGGAGCTTCGGTTTATGGATCGGCGGTATTTCTGCGTTCGGCCTTTCGTCGCATTGGTCATATTCACTATGGCCTTCGCGAAGGGCGTTTCCATCCGTTCATTCGCGTTGCCGATGACAAGGTTATTCCGCATGTGATGATTCGCGCGGTTCAGGACGTGTTTTTTCAGCAAGGGATTTTACATGTTCAAGGATCTGAACTGCCACTTGCTCAAGATGGTAGCGCCTATGTCAATTTTAGTAATCGGGACACCTTGCGAAAAGCAGTTCGACCCATGCATTTGCTGTTTAAGGATAAATCCCAAGAAGAGGAATTGAAGAGGATTTCATCCGAAGATTATATCTATCTCGTGGAAATGTATTACACGGGCAATACTGATTTTAAACCGAGTCCGATCGGCTTGATCTCCGGACCGTTTTCGCATCTGACTATTCTCAATAACATACTTAAAAAGGAATGGCTGCGGCCTATAGAAGCGGGTCCCTGGTTGATTGCTGGGTTCGGGGCCCTGGCTGCTCTGCTGGCCTGGTGGTTGAGCCCTGGTGCCATGTTCGGAGTGATCCTTTCGGGCTTGGGAATCTGGGCTGTCCTTTGCGTCTATGCCTTTGCATGGCTGGGCTGGGTAGTTCCTTGGCTCGGCCCCAGTCTGAGTTTTGCCTTTATTGGCCTGAGTATTGCTGGATTTCGCATTCGCGACATGGAGAGAAAGGCCTGGTACATTCGGCAATCGCTGCAAGGTAATGTGCAATCTCACGTCCTGAAAGAACTTTCCAAACATCCGGAGCGCCTTGCACTCGAGGCGAGGGAAAGAGTCTTAACGATCATGTTCATCGATATCGTAGGTTTTTCTTTGATGGTGGAAAATCAGTTGCCGCGCACAGCCTTTGAGAGTTTGCGGAGTTTGATTGACGAACTTACCGCCATCGTTCATCGCCATGGCGGCGTTGTAAACAAGACTTTGGGCGATGGATTGCTTTGTTTCTTTGGCTATTCCTTCGAAGATGACAAAGAGTCAAACGATCATACTGAGCACGCACTTCGTGCTGCCTTGGAGATTCAGCGGACCAATGTGCCGAGAATGATCCGCGCTTCTCGTCGCCGAGAGCCGGTCTTTCCCCTGCGTATCGGTATCAATACCGCGGCCGTTTTTCTGGGCAATCTAGGGTCAGGTGAAAAGCTGGATTTTACTGTGATCGGCAACGGTGTGAACTTTGCCAAACGTCTCGAGGGAGCTTGTTTGCCTCACTGCGTTTTGGTCGGTCCAACCAGCAAGGAATTGGTGGAGCCACTCGGTACTATGGCGCTCCCCAAACGTCGGCTTATTGCGATCAAACATCATGCAGAGATGGTAGAATCCTGGGAGTACGATCCTTTTCTTGGCGAGCCAGAACTACGCGATCAGGCGGAAGAGGTTTACAAAACTACGGCTTATTTGACAAAGGTGGAACGTCGCTGGAGTGTGGCCAGCCCCGAAAGAATCATCCTGACAACTTTATCTGGGACGGCTCATCTGCTAAATTTCTCGTCGACAGGAATGAGCTTCTCCCTGCCAGGCTTGATTCCACGCGGTACCAAAATGGAATTGCAGATTGATTCCGTCGATGGTGCTCTCCATCAGCAGCTGTCTGGATATGGTTTGCAAAAGCTTATGGTTGAGGTGCGGTGGGTTCAGAAAACGGATGAGCAATATCTCCATGGCATACGTTACCTGGATTTGGATGCTCGACAGACCGATCTCATTACGGATCTCTTATGCCAATATGCTCTCGCAGAGTCCGAAGAAAATCAAACGGAAGACGCAGCTTCTTAAGTGTCTTCATCGTTCTATTCGTCTCTGTTTCGAATCTGGCTGAAGCCTGCCCTGGTTTTCTTCTCACGCACCAGCTACCCCTGAAAAATCGCGACAAAATTGATCGCTCGTCCCTGCAGCTTTTTACCTGGAATCCAGAAGCCGCCGAACGCTGGCAAACCCAGCCCATTCAAATCGACCCCCTGGATGATGAGGGAAATCTGGTTTTTCTTGAGGATAAGGACTGGCGAAAAAAACCACTTGGTCCTTTCGATCGACTGAGTTTTTCTGTTGCTGAGTTTAGCAAACGCTTTGATGGAAAAGCGCCGTTCCCCTGTCAGCCGACCACGGATATCGTCGAGCTGGATTCAGCCAACGGCTATGCGTATTTAGCTTCCTGTCCCGACACATACCAGAAAATAGCTTTCCCAGAACCAGTTGAGTTGGATGAAAAACTGAGATTGGTCACAGCACGGGCCTATAAATATCATTACAGCAAACGCAATCACCTCGTCTTTGACCGGATAGACTTGGCAGATCCAAGCTTTAAAAAGTACAACTCGGTCGCTATGAATTCGGATCTGTTGATCGTGGGGGATGTCAGGAATTTCTTCACCTTGTATTTTGATTCAAGCGATATTGATGCCTTTATCATCCATAAGCAGAATGGTTCGATGGGCTTGATGGGTGGCTTACAGTTTTATCTTAAAATTCTGTATTTTAAGATTCAAATGTCGCTCATGCCCGAAGTTAATTTCTTTGCTGATTCACTCTTTATGCCGATGACTTTAACTCTTCCTGTCGACGCCAAAAAATATCTGAGACGCGGCAGTGGCATCTACTACACGTGGCTGGGCGATCCAAACACAGAGTGGCTTTGGGAGCAGAGTGAGCTTGAGAATTTGGATCCGGCGATTTTAGATCCAAATTTTAAAGGCACTTCGCCAATGCCCTCGGAAAAATACTGCAATCGAGTCAAATGCCGCTACAAGCTCTTAGGCCGCAATCAAGGTCGGCTATTTTCCTTGCACTTTGCCATCAGTCGAAAAGCGGCAGAATTGGGCTTTTTTCCCAGATTAATTCGCGACGTGCCAGCAATCGAAAAGCTCATCAAGCATCCCTTGAGTCAATACTCTGCCAAGGATCGGATTGGTATTTACTTTGAAACCGCGCGGATGCCTGAAGGGGAACACACTTGGGACTTTTGGATTCATTTTCCGGAGAATGAACAGGGTACCTGCAACATCAACGTGCGAGCGCGGCCCTTTTTAGCCGTGCTCCCCAGTCTGGATAAAAAATGATTGCTTTACTTCGAGCTCTTTTGCACATTTCACCCCTGATCCCATTGTATTTGGGACGGCAGTCGATGGCGATGGCGGTTATTTTGTTGGTCTTGCTCTGCTACATCAAAGTGTTTAAGTTGCGTCAGCAACTGGTTGATTTGGCATCGCGTGGAGCGGATCCTAAGCTCGATGCTTCCCTACGCAAATCACTTCATCGCTGGCATTCGCTGACCTATCTGCCGGTCAAATAAGGGGGACAGCATGGTTCCGTTCAAGTGAAATGCAGTCTTGTTTGGGCGAAATTGACGAGCTGCAATGCTTCGTCTGAATTGAGCGAATAGGTGTTAAGAATATACTGCTGGATCTTATCACATTCCATGCCACCTTTTAGCAGGGTTGAAATTGCCAAGATAATGCCTCTTTTAGATTTTTCTGACATGCTCTAACCTTTCTCGAATCGAGTTACGACTCAAAGATAAGACGTCTTTTCCAATAAGACATTGCACTCCTCTGAAAGAAATAAAAATCCTGAAAAAAGTGCATTCAAAGGCAGCTTACCGAAAAGTCATTATCAATGAGCGCTACAGTAAAAGTGATATGGCTAGAAACAACAGTGGATCGATCTTTCGACCGATCCCTTTGTCTTGGGCACAAGTTCAGCAAAAGTTTTCAGTATTGTTTTTCAACAAAGTCCCAGTTCACGAGATTCCAAAAGGCTTCGACATACTTGGCGCGAGCATTGCGATAGTCGATGTAATAGGCATGTTCCCAAACATCACAGGTCAAGAGAGGCTTGAAGCTGGTGGTAAGCGGACAGCCGGCATTGGGGGTTTTTTCTATGGCAAGGGTGCCGTCAGGTTTTTTCACCAACCATGCCCAGCCCGAACCGAATTGCGTTAAAGCGGCTTCAGTAAACTTATCTTTGAAGGCCTGAAAGGAACCAAAACTCTTTTTGATTTCTTCGCCAATTTTGCCTTTTGGTTCGCCACCACCTTTAGGACTTAAACAGTACCAATAGAAGGTATGGTTCCACACCTGAGCCGCGTTATTGAAGATACCGCCATCGGTAGTCTTGACTAATTCTTCCAGGCTTTTTTCAGCATTGGGTGTGCCTTCAACAAGCTTGTTCAAGTTCGTGACATAAGTTTGGTGATGCTTGCCATAGTGATATTCAAGAGTCTCAGCGGAAATGTGTGGTGCCAAGGCATCCTGTGCATAAGGCAGTTCCGGGAGTGTAAAAGCCATTGGTTTTCTCCTGTAGGTAAGACAGATCCGAATCACTATAGGAGAGGCTTATCTTCAGAACAAGTGAATAGGCATGGAGCGGGATGACTTTACTACCCCGTCTGTTGCCCTTTCTGAGGATTTTTGACTGAGTGTATTGTCGCTACATAAGGAAGTCGGCTACGATTCTGGAGGCAAGTTGTTCGGAGAGCTCCTTAACCTTGCCCTGCAGAGCTTCTTCATAATTCAGAAAGGCGCTGGTAGTCGGGGTTATAGCTGCGGACCGTAAACTTTTGAAAGTTGTTCCGCTGCTGTAATTGCGACTGAATAGCACAGCTCGTGTTTTGAGGTCATGGACTTCAACGTTCAGAGCCATGCTGACTGATTCATCCGTTGTCCAGTTTCCTGCCCGGCGGAGGTTTTTAAAATCAGAGGGTGTGCCCTTTTCCGTTTCGTTGACGACGGGATCTCGGCTGATGGACTCCCGGCTCGGAGTTCCAGAAGGGCTAACCTTGGCAGAGGTCAGGGTCAAAAGCATGATGGCATCGGCTTCCGCCTGGTTGGTAACCAGCAAGCGCCCGCTCCGCGCCAGTTCCCTTTGCACAGCCGACCACAGCAGCTCGTGGGGGATGACTTCCCTACTGACATCATAGACAGCTTCGACAGCAATGGTTCGAACCCCTACAGGAGGGCGCAAGCTGGTGTTGCTGAATCGATAGGCGCAGCCTGAAGTCATGAGAAGGAGGAGCAGGCAAAAACCGCCCATCTTTCTGCTACGCAATGCCTTCGGTACAATAGAAAGTGTCACAAGGAATTCCTGATATGAAAGAGGAGGAAGGCGGATGTCTTTTTCTGAAGTGAATAGGACAACCCGACGGCCCGTGATCGCTAGTTTAGCGAGTGCCGACGCCGAGTTCAATCGTTGGGTCGCAAGTCAGGGATATCAGGACCTCATAGACGCCGATGGCGGCACCTGGCAATTGAAAATGAAGCTGGAACAGCTCCCCCATCCCCAGGATACTCAAGGAGCTCTCTTTCGACTTCACATTGGACTGGAAAGTTCGCTTGATGTACGCCAATTGGTTAAGGTCGGGGCTTTCGATAGGGAAGAAGACCAACGCCTGCTCCACATGCTGGGAAACGATAAAGTTCCTATGGAGATGCGGAATCGAATGCTGGAGCATTCGAGTGTCGAAACCCTGCGCGGAATGCTGGCCGATGAAATGGTTAATATTAGGAAATCATTGTCTAAAGTTGAGCTTAACGAAGTTCGAAAACGATTGATTGGGCAATGGATCGATCGCAAATGTCTCTTTGGAGGCAGGCTTCCGACGCTGTCAGCAGACAAGATTGATCTTGATGTTTAACTAGTGTTTGATATATTTCCTCAGTTTTTTTGCAGCAATGACCGAGCGTAAAGTCGGAAACTACCCCGGGAGAAAAAGAGGCTTATGGACTTTGTTCCCGAAATTATCGACGATGCAGTTGTTCTCAATGCAACAGCAATTTGTTCAGCCGGCAACGACTGTCGACCCTGTGCCGAGCTCTCGGTTGGTATTCATAATTGGCTTGTGAATCACAAGTTGCGCTATCTTATCGTCGACTTTCAAGATGAGAAGGACGTCTGCAGCTCCATTCTTTCCGAACTTCTGCAGCTTCGTAAAAGATTACGCTATCCTTTCATTTTTTGCGGCATGATGGATGTTCCGAAGAAATATCTGAAGTCTTATGCCTACAATGACTATCCGTTTTTTACAGATCCGGAAGAAGCGGTGGCTTTTTTGAAAAAATCGCAGGCGGATGTTATGAAAGCAGATCTAAGCGGAATCAAGCAGGGCGAACCTATTCCTTGCACCCGGTCTCGCAACTATCGACCTGAAGATGCGGAAGAGACTGATGAACCAGATGCGGAACCCGAGTAAGGAAGCTTGGAGAAGTTGGCCGATTCTTAAATCGGCTTTTGCTTAATTCAATCGACCCATTGCTGTTAGTTGCTTCTCGGTCTGCTCCAAGGCATCAGCAGTTTCCAGCCAATTCTCCTCTAATTCCTCCAGAACACGATGTTTTTCCTGAAGATCGCGATTGATTTCTGTCGCTTTCTGATAATCTCCCGGTGGTAAATCGGCGATCTTTTTCTCGTAAAGGGCGACGCTCGACTTTAGCTTATGCTGTTCAATTTCCATCTTTTCCAGATTTTTTTGCAAGCGCGAACGTTCTTTTTTGAGGTTTTTAGCCTGCTCAAAATCATTAGAATCCTTGGCTTCTGCGGCAGCCTTGAGCTCTTTTTCTTTAGTTGCGGCAGCTTTTTTCGAGCTCTCGCCACCATCTAAAACATCAGGAAAACCTTGCTGAGCAGCAAGACGCTTATAATCTTCCAGTTTTCCATGAAACAAGGCCGAGCGTCCATCCGGTAGCATAACAAAGATATGAGTCGCGAGGGCTTCGATAAAGGTTCGATCATGGCTGACGAAAAGAAGTGTACCAGTATAGGCTTCCAAGCCTTCAATCAACACTTCTACCGAGGACATATCCAAATGGTTAGTAGGCTCATCGAGAATCAGGAAATTGGATTGCAGCAGCAAAGAACGACAAAGAGCTACGCGTGCCTTCTCGCCGCCGGAAAGAACCTTGACGGTTTTAAAAACGTCATCACCTGAGAATAAGAAGGAGCCCAGAATTTGCCGGCCTTCCTTGTCGCCGATATCGGGTCTAGCACTCAGCACATTTTCCAGTACAGTGCGGTTTAAATCGAGAATTTCACCATGATTCTGTGCAAAATATGCAGGCCTTACGCCATGTCCCATCTGCACTTCACCACCAAGACTAGGGATTTGCCCAGCAATAGTTTTCAGAAAAGTGGACTTGCCAATGCCGTTACTGCCGATAATGGCAATGCGAGAATTGCGTTCCATAAGAAGATTGACGTCGGTCGCCAGTGGTTTGCCATAGCCGATGCTCAAGCCTTTCACTGTCATCACATCACGTCCACAGCTAGGAGCTGGAGGCAATTGAAGGCGAAAGGCTTGATCTGCAGCGGCAGGATCCAATTCATTTTCCAAGGAACGGAGTTTGGCAATTTGCTTCATCTTCGATTGCGCCTGGCGAGCTTTGCTAGCCTTGGCTCCAAATCGATCGACAAAGGTTTCCAACTGTTCGCGTTGGCGTTCCAAATTTTGCCGACGGGATTCCATTTGCGACTCTTCCATCTCCCTTTGTTCCAAAAGGGAATCGAAGTTGCCTCGATAGGATCGCAGCTGCCCATGACTTAAGTGAAGAGTGACAGTGGCGAGACGATTCAAGAGGGCGCGATCATGCGACACAAACAGCAAAGTTCCGCGGAAGCTTTGCAGGTATTTTTCTACCCAGATCAAACTAGGCAAATCCAAATGGTTGGTCGGCTCATCGAGCACCAAAACATCCGGGTCATTTAAAAAGACTTTGGCCAATTCCAAACGCATGCGCCAGCCTCCTGACAAAGCCTTGGGGCTTTGTTGAATCTGCTGGGCACTAAAGCCGAGACCGTGGAGGATACCGCTCGCTTTGGCTTCCAGACTATAACCGCCGGCCTGGGAGAATTGGCTTTCGGCCTTTTCATAGCTAGACACCAACTGATCGGAACTATCCGTTTGCAGAGCTTCCAGAGCATCTTCCATCCGCATCTTCATCTGGAAAATCTCGCGATGACCCGCTAGGCAATCGACCAGTACTGTTTCTTTAGGATTGTTTTCAGGTTCCTGCGGAAGATAGCCCAGCTTGAGATTCTGAGAGGTGACAATACGCCCACCATCGGCGACTTCAAGGCCGGTGAGAATATTGAGCAGAGTTGTTTTGCCGGCTCCGTTGGCGCCAACGAGAGCAACCTTTTCCCCATCAGGAAAGCGATAGCTGACTGAATCGAGAACGATACGACTGCCGAAATTCTTTTGCAAATTTTCTAAGGCTAACATGGGACCTATTGCGTTTTGGGGGCGTTCGCACCGACGTCCTGGTCAATGCCAGTAAGATCGCGGGTGATGACTGCCAGGTTTTCACGAACCGTATCCAATTGATCGGCTGTAGGATATTCCTTGAGTGCCTGTTCCAGCAGATCTTTAGCCTGCTTGAGATAGGCAGCCTTGGCCCGATTATCCGCCACTGGCATTGCATTTTGGAATGCCTGGGCGGCCTTTTGCCGAAGATCCTGCACAGCTCGATTGCTGTAAACTTTTATTTTTTCTTTGGCTTGATCGAAGAATGGATCCCGACCATCAATCCGGGAAGCCTGATCGATCGCCTGCTTAAACTCACCTTTATCCGCCAGCTTTTGTGATTGCATAAGGATGGCGTCGCTGCGTTTGAGATCCGATGCTGCTGTGTGGACCTCACTGCTACCAATTGCCGAAGCATCCGAAGAGGGATTAGGGGCAACCGCAACAGGCGCGATGGGGGGCACGGTGTCAGCAGGAGTTTCTGGTGACTCAGCCGCTGGTGCTGGCTTTTGCAGAGCCGCCCATTTATGAGCTTCAACATCAATAATGGCCTGCAGGCTTTGATTAAATGCAGCACTATTGCTGGTGTGGTCCAGCAGGGTTTTCAATAAAGCCAAAGTCGATAGATTTTTGAGATGAGAGTTTTGATCAAAGTTAATCGCGAGATCGATATTGAGGTCTTTGAATTGCTTTTCCATCGAAGGTTGGTTGGATGGAGTGGCAGTCTTGCTATTGCCCTGTTCATACAGATCCCGGCTTTGAAATTTCGAGCTTTCCTCGGTCTGGATCTTGAGCAAACGCAATTGAGCCAGTATCACTAAAGCTTCTTCTAGGCTGCCCTTGGCAGCCGGATAGAGAGAAGTGGCTACCTGAATATCTTCGTCCATGAGCCGCATGCTTGGATCGTTAAGACGATTGAAACTTCGATTCAGGTCTACGGCTTTA
>JBGSRE010000312.1:0-3491 GCA_041737755.1 Oligoflexus sp. | reverse complement strand
GAAGCTCCATCCAAGGCAGCGGCCTTTGCGAAGAGAGTTATCAGCAAATTTCCAGGAAAGGAATAGAGCTATGGTAACAACAACTGTCACAAGCCAAGGAATGGTTCAAGATCCTCGAACACAAGCGCCCTTTGCCAATAGACCTGACCTTGGACCCAGGATTCTCCTCATTGACGATGATCCGGTATTTGTTGCAATCATGAAGCGCTGGGCGATGATGGAAAAAGTTCAGTTGGAATGCTATGTGAGCCTTGATGAAATGGGCTTTATCGGGCTGTTTTCGAATTACGATGTCGCAATTTTGGATTACGATCTGGGGTATACGACAGGTATCGAGATTGCTCGATGTACCGATGCTTTGCTGCATCACATGCCGATTGTGATTGTCAGCATTAAGGATCGCAGTGTGGAGTGTGCCGATGCCCCCACATGTGTAAAAGCTGTTTTACAAAAATCCAAGGGATATAGTCATATCCTCAATGTGGCGACCAAGCTGTGTCGATCGAATTCCGAGAATCGACTGCGGGAACTTCGCCGCAGGGTCAACTAGTCAATCGCCAAAAATTTCCTCAGGAACGGATACGCGATGCGAAGCAAGCTTACTATGGGAGCCCCGCCTCCCTGCGTAACGGATATGAAGTGAGGAGTAAGCTCTCGCCATGTCTGCCGATCGGATCAGCCCCCTGAGTATACCAACGGGAGTGGAACCGAGTGAAAGTGCAAGTCGATAATGGTCAGAGGCAGGAGGTCACCGAGGAGCGCAGAAACGCCGAATCTATGGCATTGGTCCTGGTCTGGTTGCTGGTGGAATTCGCTCAGCAATACTATGGGCCGCAATCCAGCCTATGGAAGGGCTCCTATGTTTTTTTTCTCGCCTGGCTCTGCCTCTCGACTCCCAAGACCTCCCTCTTGCGTTGGATGGGTTTGCCGGTTATCAGCTTTTTGATTTGGTTTCCAAGTTCCATTTCCCAGGCTTTGATTCATTCCACATTAGTTGGAGCCTTGTTTCTACTCTTCTATCGGTGGATGGAAAAAGAGTGGAAGTTCAATGCCAGTTCTATCCTAAAAAGCTTGGGTCTTTTGCTCGGCTTGAGTGTATTGCGAGTGGCTTTGAACCAGTCACTGACTATGGAATATCCTCTCTCTGACAATGGATGGACCAATCTCCTGGACTTGTGGCTTCCTGCAATAGCTCTCCATGCAGTCGATCTGATTGCCAGTCTACCTTTCTATGCGCTGGTTCTCATTCCACTCCTGCAAATAGCTTTCACAGCTGAGAAAGATCGTGAATTTTCGTGGAATCAGCTAGCGCTAGGGCTTGTGGCCCTTGGCTTTTGGGTATTGGCACTCACTCACTGGTCGATCCCTTTCAGTTCACCCTGGCTTTGGATTGTTACACTGCTACTTGCCAGTTGGGCTGGAACAAGAGGTGTCCTCACAGCTATTTATGGTGCCTATGTAATGAACTTTGCGGAAATCAATGAAACCCGCGAGCTTTATAATGACATCTGGCAGTTGATGGGCTTGGCAGCCCTAGCTTTTCTTTTTTCTTTTCTGGCGTTTCGCGAACGCAATAAACTTAAAGTGGAAAATGCACTGTTGGAGCAGCAAATGCGGCATCTCCAGGAAAAGTTGTTTTTCGAAGAGCAGCAAAATCAAAGTCTTACCACGCGGATTGATTCCATGCAGCGATTAGTGCTTCGGTCGATCCAGGAAATGCATGCATACCTAACACCGATTGTGCTTTCATCCAAACTCATAAGTCAGCAGGCACTAGCAGAAAAAGAAGGCGTGGTGCGCATCCTGCAAAGTTCAGCTGATAAGCAAATGCAGCTTTTGCAGGACCTCCAGGATGCGATTCAAATTCCCGGGCAGGGCATGCAGGGTCAGCCGCAGCGGGTACTGGTGGGGCAAATGTTTCGACAATTGCTGCCGTTGGTTGCTGACTTAGCGGCCTCGCGATCGGTGACGGTCACGCTTGGTCAGGTGGGGCCTCTCGTGGCCGTTCAAAGTTGGCCACAGGCCCTGCTGGAATCTTTTGAGCACCTTCTGCGACATCTGATTCTTTTTGGTGAAGAGCATTCTCAGATTGTCATTCGCGTCTATGTGCAGCCACAGAAAATTCATCTGCAGCTTCGCCATTCGAATTATACCAATAGGCAGGGAGTCCTAGCTGGATTGGTTGATGGAAATTTAATGTCGAAAGAAGCGCTGGCGTTGGCGGTCAACTTCGATGTTGGTCTTTACACAGCCTGCCGACTTTTAGAAAGCATGGGTGGACAGCTTTCTATTTTCGAAAAGGCTGCGCAGCATCATCTAGCTTTTGCAGTGCAAATGCCAGCCGCCAAAGAAGAGGAATTGGGTGGAGAATACCCAGTGCCCATCGCTTTGAATGGGGACGTAAAGCTATTGGCCAAGCCTCAGCAGCTCGAGATGGATGGGCATCTGCCCCCGCGACGTCTCTTGCTGGTTGAGGATGATAAGATGACCCAGGAACTCTTAAAATCAATTCTGGCTCATTCGGGAATCGAAGTGCGGTCCTTCGAAAATGCCCAAGAAGCCTATGAATCTTTCTGCAGCTTTCATCCTGATGTGGTGATTGCCGATTTAGGCTTGCCTGATTCCAACGGTTTTGAATTGATAAAGAGGCTTCGCAGTGTCGCCAAATATGATTTCTATGCGATCGCATTTTCCGCGAACAATCATCGAAATGTTCTGAAAACTGCACTCTCAGCCGGGTTTGACTCGTTCTTGCCAAAGCCTCTGGCCATTCATGACCTCTGCCGCGCGCTACGCATCGCCTGATGAAGTAAACGGAAGCTCCAGGTCTTTTACATCCCGTTGGGAAAGGCCTTATGATCAACCACGCCGCTGGCTCGCACTTCGCGAAGCGAGCGGCTATAGGCCTGCAGCAGGTTGAGACAGTAATCCAATCTTTGGCGCAAGTAGATGTCGTCTTCCAGTGTCGGCTCACCTGCATTGAACATTTTTTCTACCTCGCGCACGATCAGATGCTCTGGGATATACAGCAATCGATTGTTTTTGAAAGATGACATGCGCAGTTCTGCAACGGGATAGACGCCATTGCGAGCGCTACTGATACTAACAATCAAGCCTGGCTTATGACCAAGTTCGTGAGCCGAGCAGAGTAAGAAGAAATTTTTTACCGCCGAGGGAACCATGCCGCCCCACTCAGGGACGACAAAGATAAAGGCATCGGAGCTCTGCAACTCTGCTTTGATGGGATCCCAGGATTCTTTCCAAAAAGGGGCGCCCTGCCATATGGTTTCGTCCCAAAGGGGAAGTGGGTTGCCTTCCAGGCTCAGCAGATAAGTGCTGGTTTCAGCTTTCTTAGCGAGACGGTCGTGGATAAAGCGGGACACTTTTCCGCTTTGGGAATTGGTCCGGGAACTGCCACAGACGATCGTGTATTTCAAGATAGGATCCTCCTGGGAAAAGTCGGGTGACGCCCCGACTATAATCGCTCTCCC
>JBGSRE010000297.1:0-3451 GCA_041737755.1 Oligoflexus sp. | reverse complement strand
GATCGACCAGCAGCTGGGGTAAAGCCTCGCCTTCCAATTCAATGTCAAGACGAACTCCCTCCAGAGCAAATTCGCCTCTCTTTTGCAGACGAATGTAAGGCGTGCTTAAAACATTGCGCTGCTCTGGAAACTCCAATCCATAACGATGGAAATCACAGGGTTCCTTGGTATCGCCTACCAAATAAATCGCATCACCGGTCACGGCGATGATGGCTCCAGCGAGCCGGCCGACTTCAGCCATGGTCTTTGCACCTCAGTCACCGGGACCTGCAGCGCATATCCCGGAGTCTGCCCAGGATGTGCGGCTGCACTGTCCAAATCATATTTATTACGATAACCACGCGGCGTGATCATCAAGCCTTCATAGCGATAGGTCTGGGTCGATCCAACCAACACAGTCGTCAGCATGCCTATTTCAAATTCCAGCATCGATTGCAAATCGGTGTGGATGATCTCCTGACGAAAGCGATAGGCACTCTTCACCAGCGCCACCGGCGTTTCCGCTCGCCGATATTCCAGCAGAATCTCCCGAGCTCGAGCAATCTGTCTTTGCCGACGACCACTCGCCGGATTGTAGAATCCGATGACAAAATCAGCCGCAGCGGCATGAGTAATTCGCTTTTCAATCACTTCCCAAGGCGTGAGCAAATCGGAGAGTGAGATCATACAGGAATCATGGCCCAGCGGAGCTCCGACCAGGGAAGCACAGGCATTCAAGGCGGTAATGCCTGGAATTAAGGTCAATTCGGGCGAGTCGCCTTGTTTCCAACCAACTTCTTTCAAAACCTCGAGAACCAGACAGCCCATCCCGTAGACACCCGAATCACCCGAAGAAATAACGGCCACTTTGCGACCCGATCGCGCCGCATCCACTGCCGCGCGTGCGCGCCCAATTTCTTCCGTCATTCCCGTTTTGATTTTGTCTTTGCCTTTGATCAATTTGCGAACCAGGGTCATATAGGTTTGATAACCGACGACCAATTCCGCTTCCTCCAGAGCCTCTAGAGCACGCGGAGCGATCAGGTCATGCGCTCCGGGACCGATACCAATAATCCAGAGTTTACCTTTCTCCATGGGGAGGCCTTAAAGCAAAGGGTTGCCGCGCAATCGCCAGAGTCATCATCTGTTTGATCGCTGCTTCACCGTATTTTTGTTTAGGTACGAGCAGCTCACTCGCTCCCGATGCCAGCAAACAGGCGGCTTCCGCTACGGAACGGGTACCAACATGTTCTAAAACCTTGGCTGAAGGTGATTGAATGGCCATGACCTGATCCAATTCAGAAGCTGGGAAACATGTGAGAGGTTTTTTAAAGTCCTCGCAAAGTCTCAAGAGGCCAAGTTCGTCAGATTTCACATCCACGCTGCTTATTCCGGCAATGCATTGGGTTGAAAGCTGAAATTCTTTAAAGAAAAAATCCAAGCCCCGCCTTAAGAGTTCATAGGGTGTGTCCCTATCGCAACCGATACCAATCCAAAGGGAAGCTGGGCGAAAAACAATAGCTTTGGCATAAAGCTGTGGATAGAGCTCGGGAATACTGCGATCGGAGATTATGAGCAACTTTTCCCAGTTTTTTGGATCGACAGTTGCTAGATCTCGGCTGTAAGACACGCCTGGAGGCCAGGCTTTTTTCAAGGGCCAAAAATCAGGCTCACCCGTTTCCTGAATGATCAGCACAGGCTGCTCGTTCACGACGGCAGCACAGCCCGTTGTAACATTATGATCCGGATCTTCCAGGACCCAACCCAATTCACGACCAAGAATATCAACCGTCAGGGTTCCTTGCACATCCGACGCCGTGGTGATCACTGGCTGACAGTCAAGGGCCTTGGCGATTTTCAGCGTCTCGCGATTGCCACCACCCACATGTCCCGAGAGGAGGCAGATGGCGAACTGTCCAGCATCATCGATACAAACCACCGCAGGATCCTGCTTTTTATCCTTCAAGAGCGGTGCTATCATCCTGACCACGGCCCCCACACTTATGATAAAGACATGGGTTTCAAAGGCTGGAAAAACCTCTGTCAAAAGTGGGCCAAGCGGCAGCTTAACGGGGACTATTCCCGGGCTCTGCTCCTGACAAATCTTGTTCGAAACGAACAGAGTGCTATCAGGAAAAGCTTTTTGTAAGCTCTGCGCCAGCACAAAGCCATGCTTGGTAATGGCATGAATAGCTAGCTTTTTTCTATTGGACATGCTGCACCCCGGCCAATTCCTGCCGTGGGGCATCGCCACGCAGAATACCACTGCGATGCTTCTTGGTGACGACCACCATCGAAAAATAAACACAGCGATCATTGCGAATTTGCTTTAAATCATGGACGATCCGCTGCTCATCAGTGGTGGCCTTTTCCACATAGACCGATTGCTCCAGCAGGCCCTCCTCCTCAAGGACCTGAACGATCTGGGGCATAATACTGGAAACCTTCATCAGCACGATGGAATCAAAGCTGCGCAGAATATTGCGCAAGTCATCAACCCCATAGGTGGCTGGAATAACCGCCAGACGCTCCTGACCATCGACCAAAGGCCGCCCGGCGACATTCGGCACCGCATTGATCGAGCTCACTCCCGGTACCATTTCCACGACGAGGTCCGGCATATCATTTTTCAAGGATTCATAGACATAGATAAAGGTGCTAAAAACAAAGGGATCGCCTTGGGTGACAAATCCTACATCCAAACCGGCTTCGAGTCGGCCCCTAATCGCGGAAAAGGCTTTTTCCCAGGCCGGGATCAAAATTTCTGGATCGCGACTCATAGGAAATTCTAGAAACAGCTGCTCCTGGCCGTTGTCAGTCAGAAGATGTTCTTTAATAATGCGGTAAGCCAGGGACGGCGTCCAGGCATTCGGCTTGGGAATGGCCAGCACCGGTAAGGTTTGGAGATGCCGAAGAGCCCGCAGTGTGATGAGATCACTGGCACCTGGCCCTAAGCCAATACCAATGAGTTTACCAGTTTTCATACTGAGTATTCCTTGCCTAAAGAAAAGATATGAATCGGATTGAGAGCTTCGTAACGATGATATTTTCCAGCCAGTAGAGAGCTGCGGGCGATTTGAACGAGATTCACTTCGTAACTCAAACCCATCTGATTCAGAGTGTTCACCGTTTGGCTGACGTTTTCCATGGTCACGGCATTGATCACGAGTCGCCCCCCTGGACGGAGTTCGGCAAAGACGAGCTGAATCAAAGCATCCAGCTTGCCCCTTGATCCCCCTATAAAGACCGCATCCGGGGCATCCAAACCGGCCAAGGCATCCGGCGCTTCCCCACAGACGAGCCGGACGTTATCGGCACTGTGTTTCAAAATATTCTCGGCACAAAAACCCTGGCTTTCCGCTTCGCATTCGATGGCGAAGACCCGCCCCTCGGGAACCATGCGGCTTGCTTCTATCGAAACCGACCCAGATCCCGCCCCGATGTCCCAGACAACTGCGTTGGGGCGAAGCTG
>JBGSRE010000296.1:0-4950 GCA_041737755.1 Oligoflexus sp. | reverse complement strand
GATCATCTATTGCGTCCTTTTCATGGGGGCGTCCGCCTGCAACTATAGGGAAGTTTCTGATCAAGGGACACTTGCTCAGTGGACTTTTGACTCGATTGGGACGTTGGCAAAGCAGTCAGCGCGATCTGGAATGGGAATGGTTTGCAGAACAGGCGATTCCGCCTTTGCCCTTGTTTATCAATCGCTGTCTCGTAGAAAGTATTCTGCCTCAATGGGTTAGTTTTTATATCTGGCCTTTCTTTACCATGCTGTGTTGGATGCGAGGCGTTCCGGTATTTCTGGCTCCGTTTTATGGACTGCTCCTTCTCGTCTTGATGCAGGCAATGATCGCTGCGCCTCGGCTTTGTTTTGATCTTTGGATGCGCAGTCATCTGAAGGCGTCCACCATGCGCAACATCCAAGCGATTCTTGGGTTTATGGGCCTGGCCATGTTGATGCTCAGTATGCAAAGCATGCAAAGTGATCGGGCTTTTTCCACCTCGATCATTCAAGGCTGGGGGCCATGGTTGGATCATATGCCGCCGTCCTTGGGACTTTCGGCCGTCTTGCTGCGTGACCCTTTCGCTGCGGCCCAAGCTTTTTTTGAGCTGGTGGCTGTGACGATTGGCATTCATGGCATTGTCTATGCTTTGGCTGCAGCCTGGTTGAAGAAGCCACTCGAGCCATTGATGGGCTGGGAATCCGGGCGTGGGAAAAAAAAGCAGGCCCCTGGGTCAGGGACGGACGCCTGGGAATTTATTCATCCGCTCTTGCGCCGAGATTTTCTGCATCTCCTTCGCGATCGGCATTTCATGATTCAAATGCTGCTGGCGCCGCTGCTCTTTTCGCTGATGCCTTTGATTAGCCTTGGCGATCCTGAAATGGTCGGATTTCTGCGGGAGAGCAAGCTTATTCTTCCCATGGCTTTTATGGCAGGAATTCTCTTTCTCATGGGTGCGGTGGCGCAGCTGCTGCATATGGAAGGGCAGGGGATTTGGCTGCTGATGGTCGTGCCGCAGCCTCTGCATCGACTGCTGGAGATTCGGCTGAAGTTCTGGTTCGGACTGTCGATTTTTTATGCTTCACTGCTGCTGCTCGTGGCGGCTCTGCAATTTGAATTAGCTTTGACGATCCTTTGGCCGCGTATATTGGGTTTGGTCGATGGGCTGGCGGCTTTTACATTTATCATCGGTGCGATGACCGTCTTTGCCTATAAAGCTGGACAGCAGCAGCGAGAGAATCGGCCCAATCTTTTGATGAACTATCTCATTCTATTTTTGGCGGCAGGCTATTCCTGGTGTTTGGCCCAAGGCAGTTTGATGATTATGGGTGTGTTGCTGACGATTTTGTTTGGTCTAGCTATCATGCTGTGGCGTCGGATTCTGGAATATCTGCCTCGATTGTTGGATCCGAAGGTTTAGGTGGCCGGCAGCGCTGAGCTCCTCCTTGTGCTGGGGATTTTTGCCACTAGCCTAAACTCTGTCACCTATATCTTGTACCTTTTCCGACCCGCGTCTTCTGAAGAATATTCAAACTGGAAAGTTCTGTTAGATCACGGGTTGCAGTTGCCCGCGAAGTTTTTGTAAGGCTGATATACTTCTCAGCACTTAGTCCTGATGCCTCTATAAAAAAATGCTCAAGGCTTCAAAAGCTTCAGGCTCATAAGAGAAATGTGGCCAATCAGTCTGCTGCCTGTTCCACTTTGGTTTGGAGGACATGAGGCCTATTCGCTCTATTTATGATTCATAAAAAATGAAATAAATGAGTTATAAATTTACGACTTATGCATCAATAAGTGCAAGGGTATTTCTTATTTCTCTTAAAAATTAAATAAAATCAATTTGTTAAACAATAATTCGCCATCCTTCTGTCCAGAAAATCGACTATGCAACAAATTCAAGGTCCAGCCCGGGCAGAGCAGCAGCCATGCACTATTTTATGTCTAGAGGTCTGCCTATCCCCGTATACAAGTAGATCCGTGAGGTTTGGCTTATACCGAAGCAAGCCCACACGAAACTTACTGCAACTAAGCTGATCAACAAGCTCGCAGATACCGAGAACACTCATAGCCGGGACGTACAATTTCATGCGAACCCAGACTGTCTCGATGAACAATTTCGCCAGCAAACAACTAAGTCACGGTCGCTAAATTAATATGAAGAAGAGGCCGAACGTCCATTCTCTCGTCTGATTTCAGGGCATTCGGTAGTAGGTGATCAAAGAAAATAAACGGACCCAACGTTTTCCGTTCAACCGCCGGCAAAAGTCGAGCAACTTTGAGTCCACCAAAATCGCGAGCTCGGGCCGGTATGATCAGGTCAATATCGGCTTCTCGAGTTTTCGGACCTTGACTTATAGCGACCTTTCTTTTTTAACAAACTCCGCAAATTCAATCATGAAAGCTTTGACACGATTCTTCAAGGCTTCATCGAGCAGATGCCCCACTTCATCAAACACATGATGAGCTCCCGACACAGGCAGTCGAGAACCAAAGAAAGCTTGAACACCTAAGGTTCGCAAGACAGGGAGCCAGGCGGCTTGGGAAAGCAATGTTCCACCTTGACCCATAGTTGCCCCGATCAGAGCCACAGGTCGACCGCCAAAAACCTGCGGAATGTCCGATGCAGGACGAGAAAGCCAATCGATGGCATTTTTTAAAACTCCAGGAATGGAATTGTTATATTCCGGAGTCGCGATGATGAGGCCGTCGGATAACTTGATTTTGTCTTTGAGCATTCGAACAGCTGGTGGTAAACCTTCACTCGATTCCAAATCACCGTTGTAGAGAGGTATGTCAAAGATTGATGCAATCTCCATTTCAATACCCTGAGGTGATAGCTCTGCCGCAAGGCGCAATAGAGCCGAGTTGTAAGAACCCTTCCGCAGACTTCCCGAGATGCCTATAATCTTCACCATAAAAACCTCCCCGAGACAGGTTTGCTAACGATATCGATCTTGGATGCCAAGGTTCGATGAACAGGACATTTGTTGGCTATTTCCAGGAGTCTGAATCGCTGCTCCGTCGACAGATCACCTAGCAGTGTGAAGTCTCTATCGATATGATCTATCGTACTGCTTTTGACTCCAGGCTCAGTCTCTATCTTAAAATGTTTGAGGTCAACTGACACCGAATGCAAAGGCCAATTTTTAGCCCGTGCATACATAGATACAGTCATTGATGTGCAAGCTCCCGGTGTGGCCAGAAGGAGGTCATAGGGATTCGGCCCATGAGGTGGTTATAGCGACACATAATGTATGCAGCATAATGACTTTGTAGTCTTGCCAGACGGTTCTAAAGTGGAGCGATCACTCTATTACCTAGAACGACATAGATAGTCTCTGGCGCTTAAAGCGCCAGAGACTATCCTGAGGAGTGAAACGACGAAGGATCTCGCCGATAAGTACCTGATTCCACGAGATCCTTCGCTTCGCTCAGGATAGTCTCTGGCGCTTAAAGCGCCAGAGACTAACTTAGTGTTGAAGATGGATTTCTTCCTTCTCGCGAGACGGCTCAATTGTAAGCCAGCGTAAGGCATTCGAGAGATTTGTGTCGTTTGGTTCAAAACTCAAGGGCGCGCTCCAGATGGAATCATCAGACGCGTTGCAAAGCTCCACCAAATCGCTATCGCAGCAACAGCAAAGGCACTGATGTCTGATGGATCATTCGACTGGTATTGCTGCCTAAAATGAATCTTCGTATGGGCGAGTTGCCATATGCGCCCATAACAGTCAGATCGATTTCATGTTCCTTGACATAGCTTTGCAGGGCCACATCCAATGCTTCTCCTGCCACATGAGCTGTAGAGCATGCATGCCCTTCTGCCTTGAGCAGTGCTTCGGCCTTCAGCAGAGATTCATGCGCATCCCCTCCCACCATAACGATGTGGCATTTCACACCTTGGAGAAGCTGCGGAAATTTCGCTAATTGGCCAAGCATTTTGAAAGCCGTCGGACTTCCGTCATAGGCAATCATAATAGCTTTGGGAGCCTTGAATTGGGAAAGAGTGACCAAGATCGGGCAATGGATCGCTCGTATCACGCTTTCAATTTGGCTACCGATATGGGCTAATGAACTCTCGGAATCTTTGCCTTTTTGACCAATGATGATCACGCGGATTCCGCTTTCCAATTCAGCCAGCGTTTCAACCAGATTCGCGTGCCGTTGCAGAGTTTTAGCAGGAACTGAACCTGCGGTCTCGACACGAATCTTTGCCGCTTCCAACATCCGCTTGCCTTGTTCCAGAGCAATTCGGCTCCTCTGCTCGTCTAGCCGGGTCATTTCTTCTAGTAGATTTTCCCGTGTTCCAAGACCGATATTTCCCGACAAGTCCCCTCCTACGATGGCGTGGGGACGTTCGAGGACGTGGAGCAATTTGAGCGGAGCCTGGAGCTTGGCGCTAACCCAAGCCGCCCAATCGCAGACCGTTGCAACAGACGCGGAATCATCGATGCATGCTACGATTTGCTTGTCCATCGTCTACTCCTATTTGGTTTAGTGCGCTGCCAATATTTTTTCGATTTCTTCGGGCTTGCTGTGCATTCCGAATCGATCCACCAGAGTTGCGCTGGCCTCATTGATGCCAAGAATCTCCACAATGGTTCCCTCGCGCCGAAATTTTATAACGACCCGATCCAAAGCAGCAACTGCTGTGATATCCCAAAAATGAGCCAAACTTACGTCAATGACAACTCGATCTACAGCTTCCTTAAAATCAAAAGAGCGGACAAATTTTTCCGCCGACGCAAAAAAAATCTGTCCTTTCACACGATAAACCCGCTGCTGCGTGCTCTCTTCATCAGGAGTCTGGACCATCATGAATCGGCTCACTTTGTTGGCAAAGAAGAGTGCGGCTAGGAGCACTCCCGCGAGGACTCCATAGGCCAAGTTGTGTGTTAAGACAACCACGGCTACCGTCGCGAGCATGACGATGTTGGTCGATAGAGGATATTCCTTCATGTTCCGCAGTGACT